>JBKCDO010000146.1:0-4377 GCA_046304755.1 Flavobacteriales bacterium | reverse complement strand
GCTCCGGGCAAACGCAAGTAGAAATTCTTATACGTTTCATCCACGAAATCGCTGATATTGCTGCGCATCTCTTCGTTGCTTGGCAACTGCACATCAGGGGAGTTGAAGAAATTCGCAATCACGACTTCACGCGCCAACAATTGATCGCCAATGCTGGTCAGAATGGTGGCAAGTGCGCTGAGATAGTCTTCCGTTGGGGCGGTTTGAAAGAGTTGCGTGTAAAGGATGTTGATGAACTGCTCGTTGGTCTTGAGCTTGGTCTTCGAACTATTATCGGCGGAGAGTACCGGCGTTTCCAGTTCGAAGACCGTATCTTCTTTTCTACATGCCTGCAACAGCGCACTGGCAGCAGCAGCAGCGAAGACGGTAGCCTTTGGAGAAAAGCTGCTATTGGGTAATTCCTGCGTACTCATCGTCGGATAAAATGTGTTGAATGAAACCGTTGAAGTCGTTGTGGGTCGTCCAGAATGCCATGCCCTCGGTGCGTTCTTCGGCATCGGGTTCTCGAATGAAGTAACTGCGATAGAACCAGCGCACGAGTCCTTCTTTGAATTCTGTAGAGTTGACCATAATATCCAGCATTTCCGACTTGTTTGTCACGTTTTGCTGGAAGAAAATACCCGGCCCATTGTATTCGATGGGCGCATACAGTTGATTATATTCCTCATCGGTCGGGTAGCGGTAGAAATTTTGATCAAATGTGGCGTGAACGAAGTTGAACGTCCCCATGTTCAAGTCGTCGTAAAGCGAATTAAACATCATGGATTTCGCGTTTGTTGCATAATCAATTGATGTGTTTTCCCAGTACAGCGCCATGTTTAAGAGGCTCATGATTTTACTGTGCTCCTGCATGAGCACGTTGTAAGCGAGCGCATCGCCCAGGACTTGAGCCTGCAGCGCCTGTGTCAACCAGAAATTGGCCTCTTGTTGAATTTCATCTTCGTTGAGTCCGTCGAGATATCGGGCCTTCATATCGACATATACCTTGTTCAAATATTGCTGCTTGAAGTCATCACCGTTTTGTAAATTACTAATGAATGATTTTCGTGAAGTGATGGAGAAATTATCGCTTTCCAGTGCTGACACAAATTGCGCGAGTTCCTCACCGGTGGCGCCGCGCCCGAGCAAATCCACAAAGCAGCGATTCACATATTGTTCAACGAGTAGTGTTGATACCGTTGGGTTTGGAGGAATGGGATTATCACTGAATACCGTTTCCTTTTTACATGATGCAATCATGCATATCAGCAAAAAGCACGACAGATGAATGACAAGTTTGTGCATGAGCGTTGTGAATGGTAATCGATGGGAAGTTAATTCATCGATGATAATAAAATTGCGCAGAAAGTGATTAATATTTTAATCATAACAATAAACTGCGTGTTTGCCGTGTTACCTTATTCGAAACCCCCAAAACAATCTATCTCATGAAAGCAAAACCAATGCTGAACGGGCTGATGCTCGTACTTGCAACCGCCGGAGTCTTTTTTAAAACCATGCACTGGCCCGGTGCTTCCATTATGCTGATACTGGCATTTGGCATTCTCTTCATTTCACTCTTTACAACCTTGCTAAAAGAAAACAAGGCTCAGGGCATGTCTGGGACGGAAAACGCGGCTATGATTACGACTTTCGCCTTCCTCATACTGGGAACAGCCTTCCGCATGCAGCACTGGCCCGGAGCGATGGTGCTCGTGGTGCTGGGAACTTTCTCGACGCTGGCACTGGTGTTTTACGGTGTATTCAACCGCAACAGCCTGAAACTCGGCGCCCAAGGAACGTTTACGTTGCTATTATTCCTGGTCATTCTCGGCGGACTCTTGCCCAATAATGCATGGGTGGCAGTGTTCAACGCAGGGTGATTTCACCATTTCACCATTTCACTATTTCACCATTTCACTAAAATATTATTCCTGGTCATTCTCGGTGGACTCTTGCCGAATAATGCATGGGTGGTGGTGTTTAATGGGAACTAGCTAGTGATTTCGCCTTACGGCGACTAAGGAAAAGACCGGGGCGTGCTTCGAAAAGAAGTACGCCCTATTTTTTTATCAGAGTACTTGCATCGAAGAATCCTGTGCCTATATTTGCACCCGCTTAGAAAAACGATGGCCCGTTCGTCTAGGGGTTAGGACAGCAGATTTTCATTCTGTAAACAGGGGTTCGATTCCCCTACGGGCTACAAGATCAAAGACCGCTTCAAGGAGGCGGTCTTTTTTTTTGGTGAAATGGTGAAATGGTGAAATAGTGAATAGTGAAATAGTGAATGGTGCGCGCACCTCATCTCTCGCCCTTCGCCCTTCATCCCTATCTTTGTACAAACCATAATCTCATGCGCCTAACTTTAACCACGCTCGCACTGCTTTTCTGCACGCTTTTATTCGCTCAAGCACCGGCACTCATTCCGTATCAGGCGATTGCCCGAGATGCGTCGGGACAGCCCATGGCTAGCAGCACTCTGAACGCGCGGTTTACCATACATGATGCTACTGCTACAGGTCCTAACGTGTGGCAAGAATTGCAAACAATAACCACTTCGCCACTCGGTTTATTTACGGTTCAACTCGGTAGCAGTATATCGCTTGCCGGCGTGAACTGGGCGAGTGGAGCGAAGTTCATGCAAGTCGAAATAAATGTAGGTAATGGCTATGTCGATATCGGGACTCAACAGATGCTGAGCGTGCCCTATGCGTTGTATGCGGGTGCTAGTGGCAGCTCTACACCGGGTCCAATCGGTCCCGCAGGACCTGCGGGTCCGCAAGGTCCTACCGGTAATGGTTTTAGCAATGGCACTGCTACCAACCAACTCCTTTACTGGAATGGATCAGCATGGGTCACCCTTAATCCCGGTAGTGTAGGGCAGGTACTTACGCTTTGTTCCGGGGGACTAATCTGGACCACAGGTGGTGTTTGCCCCGGGACCGTCACCGCCCTCAACTGCGCATCAGCCACTAACCAAGGAACACTAACCGCGGGCACCGCCGCGACAGGTGTGAGCAGTACCATCGCCTACACGGGTGGCAATGGCGGTGCATACAGCGCGCAAAGTATTGCCTCAACCGGCATTACAGGCCTCGCAGCAACCCTTACAGCGGGCTCGCTAGCTTCTGGTTCGGGCAGTGTAACGTACACTATTTCAGGGACACCTAGTGGAGCGGGCACTGCGAATTTTACACTGAGTTTGGGTGAACAGAGTTGCACGCTTGCATTCTCGGTAAGCCCTGCAGGGAGCGGCGGTGGCAATACATTGCACACTTGTGGCGTATCCAACGTGCATAACCCGAATCTCACCTACGGCACCATGACCGACCAAGAGGGTAATGTCTACAACACGATTGTTATCGGCACCCAAGAGTGGATGGCGGAGAATCTCAATACGAGTACTTACAGGAATGGGGATGCGATACCTAATTTGAGCTATCCCTCGTGGTATACGACCATAAGTGGAGCTTGGGCCTATTACAACAATGATTCAAGCTATGCTTGCCCCTTCGGTAAGCTCTACAATTGGTATGCTTGTGTGGATGCTCGTCATTTATGTCCCGTAGGTTGGCATGTGCCGACTGATGCTGAATGGACGGTACTAACGAACTATCTTGGGGGTGAGGCTGTAGCAGGGGGTAAAATGAAAACTATTGGCACCATTGAAGCTTCAAACGGTTTGTGGAACGAGCCAAATTTAGGAGCTAACAATAGTATGGGTTTCTCAGGGTTGCCGGGCGGGTTTCGTTTTAACGATGCAGAATCTTATGATTTTGGCAATTGGGGATACTGGTGGAGTTCTTCAGCGAACTACAATGGTGGTAACGTCCCTTACGGCGCTTGGACGCGATTTCTTTCGACTAACAACAGTGTTTTATATAAGAGTGGGACTTATCCTCTGGCTGCTGGAATGTCCGTTCGTTGCCTCCGCGACTAACCCTTTGTGCCGCCCCACTGGGGCTCTTTGGCCAATGATGTTCTTCTAGCTAGCGATATTTCGCCCCGATGGGGCTGCTGAAAAGCGAGGGACCCTAGGAGCAGTCATAGGATGTTCCCTCAGTGTTTTAAAAGATTGCCCCTCCGCCAATCCTCATTCTGTTGCTCTTTCTCGCTCTCATTCTGAAAAAAAATCCAGAGCGAGAATGAGAAAGAGAATGAGAATTAGAGGAGGCACGAACCTCACCCCTCATCCTTCACCCCTCACCCCTCCCTCTGAACCGTGCGCCGCTTCCTTTGTTTTCTGCTCATGCACACCGCAGAAGACATCGACCGCATTATTCAAATGGCTTGGGAGGATCGCACGCCGTTTGATGCGATTCGCGTTCAATTCGGCTTAAAAGAGGACGAAGTGAAGGCGTTAATGAAACGCGAACTCAAAGCCGGTAGTTATCGGCT
>JBKCDO010000145.1:0-11187 GCA_046304755.1 Flavobacteriales bacterium | reverse complement strand
ATCACACGCACTTGGACTGCCGTTGACTCTTTCGGTAACGAAAGCTCTTATACGCAGACCATCACCGTAACAGATGAAACCGCTCCGGTTATTTCAGCTGCAGGTGCCGATGCTACTATCGAGTGCCCTGCTTCTCCTGAGTTCACTGCTCCTACTGCCAACGACAACTGCAGCGATGCAGAAGTAGTTGTGGTATCGGATGTAACTACTGAAGCTTGTGGCAACACTTATAGCCGCACTATCAGCTGGAAAGCAGTTGATGCTTGTGGTAATGAGTCAGCTGTCGTTTCTCAGACGATCACCGTTGTTGATATAACTGCTCCGGTGTTTGCTTGTCCAGCCAGTATCACTGTTACCTGCGCTTCTGACGTTCCTGCTCCTGCTAGCCTCACAGCTATCGATGCGTGTGGAGGTGAGATTGCAGTCAACTCAGTTGACAATATTCTGAACTTCGTTTGTGCGAATCGCTACGTTGTAGAACGCGTTTACACTGCCATTGACGATTGTGGCAATGCAAACAGCAGCACACAGTTCATCATTGTGAACGACAACGTTGCTCCGGTTATACAACCGCTGACAGATGGTTCGGCCAGCTGTGGCAGTGCGATTTCATTTGAAGAAGCGACTGCAACAGACAACTGCAACGGTGATGTGGAATTGACATTCTCAGACTCCATTGTTTCCTTTAATGATTGCAACTACACCACCTATTCAAAAGGCGGTTGGGGTTCACCATCTAACAGCACGCCCGGCCAATACCGTG
Source organism: Flavobacteriales bacterium (assembly GCA_046304755.1). Taxonomy (GTDB): domain Bacteria; phylum Bacteroidota; class Bacteroidia; order Flavobacteriales_D; family Sanyastnellaceae; genus JAIBBG01. Next base: position 10,424 of record JBKCDO010000145.1, on the reverse strand, counting down.
ACAACAACTTCGATGCGGCATTCCCTAGCGGATTGACTATCGGTTGTGAGATAGGTTCATTCACATTTACCAACGCTCAAGCCATTGAAGACTTTATTCCGTCGGGTGGTGGTGCAGCAGTTTTACCTGCAGGCAACATCGTAAACCCAAGCGCCGATGTATTTAGCAACAACTTCGCAGATCAATTGATGGCTGCAATGTTGAATACTACCTTCGATGCAAACGACGAATCATTCGGCGGCTCAGATGTAAACCTGGGTGATCTGCCATTTGCTAGTGGAACATTCGCAGGAATGACCGCTAATCAAGTAATTGCTATTGCCAATGACGCTATCGGCGGCTGCGGTGCAAGCTACTCGAATGTTGATCTTTCTGCAGCTATGGAAGCCATCAACCTGAGCTTCCACGAAGGAACTGAAAACTCCGGTGCACTGGTTTGTGGTTCAGAAGAAACCGAGTGCTCGTATACAGCCATTCGCACCTGGACGGCTACCGACAACTGCGGTAACACATCTACTGCAACACAAACCATTACCGTTGTTGATGATGTTGCTCCTGAAATATCAGCTGCCGGAGAGAGCGTTGTAATTGCATGCCCTTCTACTCCGGAGTTCACAGCTCCCACAGCAACAGACAATTGCAGCGAGGTTTCTGTTATCGTAATCAGCGATGAAACCACCCAAGGCGATTGCGAAGGCACCTACAGCCGCAGCATTACTTGGGCAGCGGAAGACGCTTGCGGTAATCGCTCTGAACAAGTTTCACAAACTATCACTGTGGTTGACGTAATCGCTCCAACCGTTGCTGTTGAACCAACAGATGTAACCGTTGAGTGCGGCGAAGATGTTCCGGCTTACACTCCGGTATTCACCGACAACTGCGATGAAGAACTTGCATTAACTGCAATCTCAGCAATCGCTTATGACGGATGCACGCAGCTGATCTCTCAGTCGTGGACTGCAACAGATGACTGTGGTAACAGCACAACCGTTTCTCGCATGGTGACTATTGAAGACACCACCAATCCTACTGTGGTAACTCCGGTTGCTGATCAGTTTGTTGAGTGTGGCGATGAAATTGTCTACAATACACCTGTGTTTAGCGACCTGTGTGATGAATCATTGACCATCACTTCAGCAGTTGATACAACTGAATTACAACAAGGAATCGTTATCACACGCACCTTCACTGCAACAGATGATTGTGGTAACAGCGTAACTGACGAGAGCTTGATTGTGATTGCTATCGAAAACGATCCACTCTTGTTGAACTTGCCGGAATTGAATATCCAGGTTTCCTGCGATAGCATTCCACAAGCTTCTATCGTTATCGGTGAAGACGTTTGCGGCAATGAACTCGTGGTTGATTTCAACGAAGAAATCACCGGCGACAACTGCAGCAGCGTAATCACACGCACTTGGACTGCTGTTGACTCATTCGGTAACGAAAGCTCTTATACGCAGACCATCACCGTAACAGACGAAACCGCTCCGGTTATTTCTGCTGCAGGTGCAGACGCAACTATCTACTGTCCTGCACAGCCGGTGTTCACTGCTCCAACTGCAACAGACAACTGCAACACAGTTCAAATAGTTGAAGTATCAGACAACACTGTAGAAGGTGAGTGCGCAGGTTCTTATACCCGCACCAAGACCTGGAAGGCTGTAGATGCTTGCGGTAATGAGTCGGAATACGTGTCGCAAACAATCACCGTAGTGGACAACGCCGCTCCTGTGGTTGATGCCTACTCTATGGAAATCACTGTTCATTGCGATCAGATTCCGAACATTCCTGTGCTGACAGCAACTGATGCTTGCAGCGATGTGATTGTTGACTATACTGACTTGTTATTCTCAGGCGGATGCCCGGGTACCACAGAACGTAACTACACATTCACTGATGCATGTGGCAACGTAGCAGAAGCTACTCAGTTCATCACCATCATCGATACTGTAGCTCCAGTGTTCACTTTTGTTCCTGAGCAGCGTTTCTTCGCTTGCGGAGAAGCTTACACAGCACCGTCTTCTGCTCAAGCAACGGATATCTGCGATTCAGCAGTTGAAATCAGCTTCACCTCTACTTCAGCTCCAAGCGATTGTCCGCAACAACAACTGGTCATTAACACTTGGACCGCTGTAGATGAATGTCTGAATGAGATAAGCATCACGGTAATCGATGTAATCACTATCTGTCCTGAAATTGAAGAAGTAACTGCTTGTGATCAGTATGTGTGGTTCGGTGATGTTTACACTGCATCAGGCAGCTACACACGCACCGAAATTGAGAATGGTTGTGATATTGTTTATGCACTTGATTTGACTATCAATGAAAGCAGTACCACTTCATTTGACGCTGAAGCTTGCGTGAGCTACACTTGGAATGGCGTTCCTTACACTGTTTCCGGTGACTACACCCAGGTGTTTGAAAACGCAGCAGGTTGTGACTCTACCGTGACGCTTCACTTGACCATCAACCAGCCATCGTCTTCACAGCAATCAGCTACTGCTTGCGGAAGCTACAACTGGAATGGTCAGACCTACAGCGCATCAGGTGTATACCAATTCCAAACTATTAATGCTGCGGGATGTGACAGTACTGTTACACTTACACTTACCATCAACTCACCAAGTGTTGCGGCAACTTCGATCAACGTTACGCCAAGTGCGAGCATCGTATCAGGCAACTCTGTTGTACTGACCGTTGTTGGTGGCTCACTTGGAACAGGCGCTGTATGGAAGTGGTATCGCGGAACATGCGGTGGCACCTACGTGGGCACCGGCAACAGCATTACCGTTTCACCTACTTCGACTACTACCTATTTCGTTCGTGCTGAAGGATTGTGTAACACGACTGCTTGTGTATCTCGCACAATCACTGTAACACCTCCTTGCGGACCACAATCAGTGGTAAGCAACGCTCCGAACAACACAACTTGCTACGGATCCGCTGTAACACTTACTGTTGGCGGCACCCTGCAAAGCGGTGGTTCATGGAAGTGGTACAAGAACGCTTGCGGCGGTATCTGTGTTGGTTCAGGCATGAGCCTCGTGGTTATGCCAACTTCAACAACAACCTACTATGTGCGTTCAGAAGGTGGAACTTGTGGTACTACAACGTGTATGTCCATCACTGTGATTGTTAATCACCCACCAGCGCGTCCGTCCTACATCACCGGCTTGACTTCTGGTCTGTGCAACCGCACCGGTGTTAGCTACTGCACGCCTGCAGTAAGCGGTGCTACTTCATACCAGTGGTCAGTTCCAACCGGCGCTACTATCGTAAGCGGTCAGGGCACTACCTGCATCACGGTGAACTTTAGCGGTTCATTGGGAAGCAATAGCGTTTGCGGTTATGCTGCCATCTGCGTTCGTGCCGTGAACGCTTGCGGTTTAAGCCAGGCACGTTGTGTGAACTTGTCTGTTGCTCCAAGCGGCTATGCTTCGGTAAGCGGATTGACTTACGTGAACCAAGGTGCAACTACCACCTACAGTGTAGGTGCCATTTCAGGAGCTACGACTTACACTTGGACTGTTCCAAGCGGCTGGCAGATTGTTTCAGGTCAGGGAACCACCAGCATCACTGTTATCGCCGGCGCGATGTCAGGCAATGTTTCGGTTATTCCAAGCAATGCGTGCGCAAATGGCTTGATGATAAAGAAATACGTGATTGTCACTTCTTGTGCACATCGCGACGCTGAAGTAACCAACGTTATCGTTCCTGAGGCTAATCTTTACCCGAACCCGGCTAACGATTACTTCATGATCGACAGTGGTGATGCAATTCCTGTGTTCGTAGAAGTAATGGACATGACCGGTAAGGTGGTGTTCAATGGCACTCAAGTACGCCAGGTGGATGTGAACAACTGGACCAGCGGTATTTACTTCGTACGCATGTATTTTGAAGATCAGATTCAGACCAAGCGCATGGAAATCCTGCACTAAGCTGTTTCGAATCCATATTGAAAATCCCGGGCAATTAAGCCCGGGATTTTTTTTTGCCAAGCCCTTCATTTTCAGACTGAATAACTTTTGGTTTGAAAGGTTGTCTGTTTGCGCTTTCATGACTACCCTTGCAACGCCTTAAACCAACCCTGTTGTTGCTATAATCATTTGACCCACAATGGTTTTGCGGATTTCAGGCTGAGTGCGCGTTGTAATGATTCATTCCATTAAAGGTCGACTAGTCGAAAAAAGTCCTGTGCATGCCGTTATCGATTGTAACGGCATGGCCTATCACCTGCACATTTCCCTTGGAACTTTCGGAAAACTTGGATCGGATGAAAACGTGATGCTTTACACACATTTCACCATCAACAGCAATGACTTTTCCACGCATCTCTTTGGTTTTGCCGACGATGCCGAGCGGGACATCTTTCGCAAGCTTATTTCGGTAAGTGGCGTTGGACCCAATACCGCACGCATGGTGCTTAGTGGATTGAGCACGGAGGAGGTCAGGCAGATGATTATGATGCGGGATGTAGCCGGCTTTAAGCGTATTAAAGGAATCGGCGAGAAAACAGCAGAGCGCATCATTATTGATCTTCACGACAAGGTGGCCAAGCAGGGCGAAATAATTGTGGAGAAAATTGGTGTTCCACACAATATCCAAAAACAGGAAGCGTTAGCGGCGCTGACTTTATTAGGATTAGACAAAACCAAAACCGAAAAACTCATTGATAAAATCATGGTCATGCAGCCTGGAATTGCATTAGAAGACCTGATTAAGCAAGTATTGAAACAACTGTGACGCGGAGGCATTTTACATCATCTAGGCTAGCCATGGCCGCAAGGCTTTGCTTTGTGCTTTCATTCAGTGCACTGGTGTGGCTGGGTATGGCGAACCCTAATTACCGCTATCTGTCTGCCGATCCCGTTCAACGTCCGGAAAAGGAAATAGTTTCAACCGATACCATCGGGGATTTGATCTGGCCGGTTGAAGACAATGTCAATCCTTCCGATGATGCAGGAGGAATTAACGTTCCGCTTCCGGACAACATCGATTACAACATTCAGTATAATCCCGCCACCGGCCAATACGAGGTCATTCAAACTGTAGGCGGAAAATTCGATTATCGTCCGCGCACCACAATGACGCTCGAAGAATACATGAACAGTCAGGAGACCGAAAACGTGAGCTCCTATTGGCGTGAGATTCAAGAGGAAGAAGATGAAGCTAATCGCGAGTTTTCCAAGGTCATCAAAATCGGTAGCGAAGGATTCGAGAACATTTTCGGATCGAACGAAATTGAAATCCGTCCTCAAGGTTCTGCTGAACTCACCTTTGGCGTGAATTCCTCCAAAACCGACAATCCGCGTATCCCCGAGCGCCAGCGCCGAATCACCACGTTCAATTTCGACCAGAAGATTCAGCTCAATGTAGTGGGGAATATCGGAACGCGCATGAAGCTCAACGTAAACTACAACACCGAGAGCACCTTCGACTTCGAAAACCAAATGAAGTTGCAGTACACGGGCGATGAAGACCAGATTATTCAGGGCATCGAACTCGGTAACGTGTCGCTGCCGTTGAGCGGTTCATTGATTCAGGGTAGCAGCAGTTTGTTTGGAGCCAAAGTCTCCACGAAGTGGGGGCGCCTGCGCAACACTACCGTTGTATCGCAGCAACGTGGCGAGCGCAAAGAGATTACGATTCAGGGCGGTGCACAAGCCACCAACTTTGACATCACGGCCGATAATTACGAAGCTAATCGTCACTATTTCCTCTCGAGCTGGTTCCGCGAAGAATACGACCGCGCGATGAATTCGTTGCCTGTTGTCGGAAGCGGCGTGAACATTACCCGTATCGAAGTGTGGCTCGTGAATTTGCAAGCCAACACGCAAGATGTACGCAATGCCATCGCATTCACCGACCTTGGTGAAGCGCCGAAGTATATGTCGGGTGACTTGACAGACGGCGCCGGCGGATTGCCGCTTCAGGACAATATTCTGTTCGACAATCCCAATATTGCGCTCACGCAAACCAACAACCCTTCGAACCTTAACAACGACATCTATCTGGAGACGACAGGTACTGATCCTGCCAATCCGAACTCCGCTTTTTCTCAATCTGTGCTTAGCGGAAGTCAGGCTATTCAAGCGCTTGCCACCAACACTACCGGAGGTTACGCCAACATGCAGAATGGTACGCACTTCGAACGCGTCAATAACATGCGTAAACTCACCGCAACGGAGTACACCTACAACACGCGATTGGGTTTCATCTCACTCAAGCAATCCCTCAACAATGCGGAAGTACTGGCTGTAGCTTACGAGTACACGCTCAACGGCAATACCTACCAAGTAGGTACGATTTCACAAGATGGATTTGCCGCGCCGCAAGCGTTGATTTTAAAATTGCTAAAGCCCAGCATCACACGCGTTCAACTCAGCAACGGTCAGCAAGCTCCCCTGTGGTCGAACATGATGAAGAACGTATACTCGCTCGGAGCGTTCGGCATCTCACCGGAAAATTTCCGTCTCGATGTTTGGTACAACAACCCAACAACCGGTGTCAATCAAAACTATATTCCACGCCAACCGCTGGATGGAAAAATCCTGTTGCAAGTGCTCAATCTCGATAAGATTGACTCGCAACAAATGCCCTACCCCGATGGATTCTTCGACTTCATTCCAAACGCATCCACAGCCGGTGGTTTGATTGACGCGCAAAACGGACGTATTTATTTCCCGGTAGTTGAACCCTTTGGTAACCACCTCTCCAAACAGATTCGAGCAGGATTGCCCGGACAGGAAACTCTTGCCGATCAAATTATTTCGCAAGTTGTATATCAACCGCTCTATGACTCGACGAAAACAGCGGCGCAAATTCTTTTCCCGAACCTCAACCGCTATCGCATCAAAGGTCAATATCAGTCTTCTTCAGGGTCGGAAATTTCACTCAATGCGCTCAACATTCCGCAGGGTTCTGTAATCGTTACTGCCGGAGGAATTAAACTGACCGAAGGGGTTGATTACACCGTCGATTACAACCTCGGCCGCGTGCGCATTTTGAATGAAGGTATTCTCAGCAGCGGGCAACCTATCAAAGTTTCTACTGAAAGTAACTCCATGTTTAATCTGCAATTCAAGACCATGCTTGGCAGCAGATTCGACTACAAGTTTAACGATCACTTTGCCGCAGGTGCTACTTTCTTGAATTTACGCGAACGTCCCGTAACGCAGAAAGTGAACATGGGTGATGAGCCGGTCAACAACACGGTACTTGGACTTGATTTGGCTTATCAGAAAGAAGCCCCATGGCTTACTCGCTTAGTCGACCGCATTCCGCTTATCGATACGAAGGCAAAGTCTAATATCTCTTTTGGGGCGGAAGGAGCAAAACTTTTCCCGGGACACAGCAGAGCCATTTCTAAAGATGGTAACTCGTACCTAGATGACTTTGAAGGAAGCCAAAGCATCATCGATCTGCGCAGTTTGAACCAATGGTTCATGGCCAGCACGCCGAAACAACAACAGAATTTATTTCCTGAAGGAAATTTGGAAGACAGCCTGGCCTACAACTACAACCGTGCGCGTTTGAGCTGGTATGTTATCGACCCGCTTTTCTATCGCACAACCAGCGGTCTGACTCCTCAGAACATCATCGATGATAACTGGTACAGTGATCACCGCATGCGTGAAATTCTAGAAGGTGAAGTGTTCCCCAATCGTCAGCTTCCTCCGGGAACACCACCGAACATCGCCACCTTCGACTTGAACTTCCAACCGTCAGAGCGCGGTCAATACAACTACGAGCTTCCCAACGGAACCAACGAGTCCGCAGGTTTGACACCAACAGGTAAACTATTGGATCCTGAAAGTCGCTGGGGCGGTATTCAGCGCGCACTTACTACAACTGACTTCGAAGCGAGCAATGTTCAATTCATCCAGTTCTGGATGATGGATCCGTTCAACGAGGACAGCGATAACGATACAGGAGGTGATTTGTATTTCAACCTTGGTAATGTCTCTGAAGACGTATTGAACGACAATAACTGGACGTACGAAAACGGTTTCCCGAGTCCCAACTCACCACTGGATACCGATACTTCTACGTGGGGATTATATCCTTCTCCGAACAACTTCAACGTTGTCAACGCCTTCGATAATTCAACCGGCAGCTATGCTTCACAGGATATCGGTTTGGATGGATTGAACAGCAATGCTGAAGCCGGATTCTTTGCTGATTGGCTTGCCGAAGTCAATAGTTTCCTCACCGACTCAGCTTATGCAGCGTATGCCTCGGACCCATCCAATGATGACTTCCGCTACTTCCGCAGTTCACAAGCGGATGCTGCATCGCTCAATACCATGGAGCGCTACGTGTACTACAACAACAACGAAGGAAACTCGAACACGGCAACGCCGGATGGTTATCCCATTACAGCGACGACACTTCCCAACTCAGAAGACATCAACCAGGATATCACGCTCAACAACATTGAGAGCTATTTCCAATACCGCGTGAGCTTGCGAAAGAATGATTTGGGTGAAGGAAACATTGGTAGAAATTACATCACCGATAGTTTCGAAACCACCCGCACTGTTGCCGATGGTACAGATCGAAAAATTCGTTGGTACCAATTTAAAATTCCGATTAAAGAATTTGAAAGTCGATATGGTGGAATCTCTGATTTCCGCTCTATTCGCTATATCCGTGTGTTCCTGAAAGGCTGGTCGCAGCCGGTGAATCTGCGTTTTGCGCGCCTTGAACTTGTGCGCGGCGAATGGCGCAAATATGTTGGTCCGCTCAAATCACCCGGTGAAATTGAAATGGGCGATCCACCGCCAACCATCTTCAACATTGCTGCCGTTAATATCGAAGAAAACGGTAACCGTGAACCAGTTCCTTATGTGGTTCCACCGGGTATTATTCGCGAACAAGACGTTGCAAGTGCCAACCTGCGCAGCTTGAATGAGCAGTCACTCTCCTATCAGGTGTGTAATCTGGAAGACGGAGATTCGCGTGCAGCTTATCGCACCGTGAATTTCGACCTGCGCCAATACAAGCGACTGCGCATGTTTTCTCACGCTGAAGCCTTAGGTATCGAAAGTGAATTGAAGGATAAAGACCTCACGGTATTCGTGCGCTTAGGTTCTGACTTCAACGACAACTACTACGAGTATGAAATTCCGATGAAGGTGACCAACTGGTACAACAGCGATGATGAAGCGATTTGGCCGGAAGAAAACAACTTTGACATTTTCATCAAAGACCTTCAAAACCTCAAAGCAAACCGACCTCCCGGTACTCCTGTCACTTCAGAATATACCAGCCGCATTGGTGATGCCAAGATCACGGTACGAGGTAATCCTAACATTGCCAACGTAACCGTATTGATGATTGGTGTGCGCAATCCGGCCAAACTGGGCAATGTCTTCTCGCCCAGCGATGATGGCAAATCCAAATGCGCCGTCATCTGGGTGAATGAGTTGCGTCTATCTGAATTTGACGAAACAGGCGGATGGGCCGCGGTTGCGCGCTTGAATGCCACCATGGCGGATTTCGCTACACTGGCCGTTGCGGGGAATATGTCGACACCGGGCTGGGGAAATCTCGAGCAAACAGTGCAAGAACGTCAGCAGAAAACCGTTGTCGGGCTCGACGCCAATTCCACCGTTCAGCTCGGTAAGTTCTTCCCTGAAAAATGGGGAGTCACCTTACCGATGTACGTCGGTTATTCGGAAACGGTGAATACTCCGCGCTACAGTCCGTTGCAGCCTGACCTTGAAATGGGTGATTTGCCCAACGTGAATAGCGACATCAAAAAGAAATCGCAAGACTATGTCAAGCGGCGCAGCATCAACTTCACCAATGTGCGTATAGCACCGAAGAAAGGTGCTCCTTCCGCCGGTGATAGCGGAAAAGATAATCCTGCGGCTGCAGCCGGAGCTCCACCGCCTGCTCCGGGCGGCGGTGGTGGTGCAAAAGAGCGCTTCTATAACATCAAGAACTTCTCGGTGACGTATGCCTACAATGAAGAGTACAAGCGCGACATCAACATCGATTGGCGTTTGCACAAAACCTATCTCGGTGCGTTCGATTACAACTTCACCAATAAGCCGAAAGAAATCAAACCGTTTGAGAAATTACCGGTGATCAAATCATCAAAGTACCTCAAGTGGATTAAGGACTTCAACTTCTATCCGAGCTACAAGCAAATCGGTTTCCGCACCGAAATGAATCGCGGATATGAAACAAGCCGTATACGCAACAACACGCTTGAATTAAGCGGAGTGTACAGTGATATTCTGTTGACGACTCAAGTACAAAAGACTTGGAACTGGACGCGTGCTTATACCTTTAAGTACGACCTCACCAAGAGTTTGAAGTTCGACTTTGCTGCCAATACAACGGCACTTGTCGGCGAGCCGCGCGGTGTTGTGGATAAAGAAAACACCGACTGGTATGATGCTTACAAGGAT
>JBKCDO010000144.1:0-4006 GCA_046304755.1 Flavobacteriales bacterium | reverse complement strand
GATCAATGCAAACGGTGTTTTCATCAACGATGCACAGGTTACCGTTGCTGATATTCTAGCAGACAATGGCGTTGTTCACGTGATTGACGCTGTGTTATTGTTGCCGCAACCAATCGAAGGTTGTACGGCTACTGAAGCATGTAATTACAATCCTGAAGCAGTAGTTGACAATGGCACGTGTGAATTACCGGGTGCTCCTTGTGACGATGCCAATGAACTTACCATAAGTGATGTTTTGGGTGCTGATTGTGTTTGCGCCGGAGACCTTCTCGGCTGCACGAATTCATCGGCATGTAACTTTAATCCTGCTGCCGGTGCGGATGACGCAAGTTGTTATTTCCCCGGGGATAGCTGTGATGATGCTAATCCGGCATCGAATAATGATATCTACGGCGATGATTGCGTTTGTGCCGGAGTTGTTCCAACAAACACTATCGTTGATATCGTAGTCAATAGCCCTGTTCACAATACGCTCGAAACCGCGGTTATCGCAGCAGGCCTTGTGGATGTTCTTTCGGGTCCCGGCCCATTCACTGTGTTCGCACCAACGGATGATGCATTTACAGCACTTCCTGCTGGAACGTTGGATGCGTTGCTTGCTGATCCAACAGGCGCATTGACACAAGTTTTGTTGTATCACGCCGTAGCAGGAGTCGCTCTTTCTACGGATTTGAGCGATGGCCAGATTATAGCTACCATTCAAGGTCAGGATGTTACCGTTACCATCAATGGTAATGGTGTATTCATCAACAATGCACAGGTGATTGTGGCCGATGTCCTTGCTGACAACGGCGTTGTTCACGTGATTGATGCGGTTTTGGTTCCGCAGACAGAGGGTTGCACTGCTCCGGAAGCTTGTAATTACAATGCAGAAGCTGTTGTTGACAATGGCTCTTGCGAATTGCCCGGTTTCCCTTGCGATGATGCCAATGACATGACAGCAAACGACGTTCTCGGTGCTGATTGTGTTTGCCTAGGCGAAATGCTCGGTTGCACCAACAGCAGCGCATGTAACTATGATATGAATGCGGGTGTGGATGATGGTTCGTGCTACTTCAGTGGTGATAACTGCGACGATGGTAATGAGGCTACAGTGAATGACGTGTATGGTGCTGATTGCACTTGCGCAGGTACGGAGCCTACCAATACAGTTGTTGATGTTATTGTCAATAGCCCTGATCACACAACGTTAGAGGCTGCGGTGATTGCTGCGGGTCTTGCTGATGATTTGTCGGGTGACGGTCCATTCACTGTATTCGCTCCAACAGATGCTGCATTCGCTGCGCTTCCTGCCGGACTTGTTGACGCATTGCTTGCCGATCCAACAGGTGATTTGGCAAACATTCTATTGTATCACGTTGTAGGTGCATTGGCTTTGTCTACTGATTTGTCAGACGGTCAATTCATCACCACGTTGCAGGGTCAGGATGTTACGGTTGCCATCAACATGGGCAGCGTAATGATTAACAACGCTAACGTTACGGTTGCTGACATTGTCGCTGACAATGGCGTGGTGCACGTGATTGATGCGGTATTGGTTCCTCAGGTTGAAGGTTGCACAGCTATGGAAGCATGTAACTACAATCCTGAGGCTGTAATTGATGATAGCTCATGCGCTTTGCCGGGTTCATCTTGTGATGACGGTAACGACATGACCGCGAACGATACGTATGCGAGCGATTGCACATGTGCAGGAGAATTGATGGGCTGTACGAACGATATGGCATGTAACTACAACGCAGCAGCCCTTGTGGATGATGCTTCATGCTTCTTCAGCGGTGACAACTGTGATGATAACGATGCAACGACAACAGGTGACGTATACGGAGCTGACTGCACTTGTGCAGGCGTTGTTTCCACCGGAACGGTGGTTGACATCATTGTAAATAGCCCTGATCACAACACGCTCGAAGCTGCAGTAGTAGCTGCCGGTCTTGTTGAAGCACTGTCCGGTGCTGGTCCATTCACGGTATTTGCTCCAACCGATGAGGCATTTGCGAATTTGCCGGCGGGTGTATTGGATGCATTGCTCGCAGATCCGAGCGGTGATTTGACGCAAATCTTGTTGTATCACGTTGTTGAAGCATTGGCTCTTTCAACCGATTTGACTGATGGTCAAATCATAACCACCATGCAAGGTCAAGAGGTAGTTATTACTATTCTCGGAGACCAGGTATTTGTAAACGAAGTTCTCGTAACCGTTGCGGACGTGATTGCATCGAACGGTGTTGTTCACGTGATCAACGCGGTATTGTTGCCACCCGCGCCTTCTATTCCCGGTTGCACAGCTATTGAAGCATGTAACTACGATGAGCTGGCTACTACCGACGATGGCTCTTGCTTATTGGTAGGTTCACCTTGTGATGATGGTGACGCGAATACTACGGATGACGTACTTGGTGCTGATTGCGTATGTATGGGATTGATGTCGGGTTGTACAGCTCCTGATGCTTGTAATTACGCTATGGATGCATTGGTGGATGATGGCTCTTGCTTCTTCCCCGGTGATAGCTGTGATGATAATGATCCTGCAACTATCAACGATGTTTACACTGCCGATTGCGCATGTGCAGGTATCATTTCGAATAATACTGTTGTTGACATTATCGTAAACAGTCCAGACCACAACACGTTGGAAACAGCGGTAATTGCTGCAGGTTTGGCGGGTACACTTTCCGGTACCGGTCCATTTACAGTGTTTGCACCAACAGATGAGGCATTCTCAATGTTGCCTGATGGTTTATTGAGCGCTTTGTTGGCAGATCCAACAGGTGATTTAACACAAATCTTGTTGTACCACGTGGTAGGTGGAGAAGCATTCTCTACTGATTTAAGCGATGGTCAGCAGATTCAGACATTACAAGGTTCAAGCGTAACTGTAACAATCGTTGATGGCGCGGTCATCATTGATGGCGTTGCGTTGGTCATTGTTGCTGACCTTGATGCGGATAATGGTGTAGTTCACGTGATCAATGCCGTACTGTTGCCACCTGCACCTCCTGCAGAAGGTTGTACTGCTGTTGAAGCATGTAACTACGATCCATTGGCGGTTATCGACAACGGAACCTGCGAATTGCCGGGCTTCCCTTGTGATGACATGAACGACTTGACAGTAGGTGATGTGTTGGGTACTGATTGTGTTTGTGCAGGAACATTGGTTGGTTGCACTGAACCGACAGCATGTAACTACAACGCTGACGCTGTTATCGATGATGGCTCATGTGCTTTGCCCGGAAACACCTGTGATGATGGTAATGAAGCTACAGTGAATGATGTTTACGGTGCCGACTGTGTGTGCGCAGGTACTATCGTTACAACCACTGTAGTGGATATCGTAGTAAACAGCGCAGACCACAACGTATTAGAAACAGCTGTAATCGCTGCCGGTCTTGCCGATGATTTGTCGGGCGCAGGTCCGTTCACGGTATTTGCACCAACAGATGCTGCGTTTGCAGCCCTTCCTGCCGGTGCATTAGATGCATTGCTTGCTGATCCAACAGGAGCGCTTGCAGATGTGTTGCTGTACCACGTAGTTGGAGGTCTTGCGCTCTCAACTGATTTGAGCGACGGTCAGGTGATTACGACCTTGCTTGGAGAAGACATCACTGTAACGATTGATATGAACGGTGTGATGATCAATGATGCAACGGTAATCGTTGCGGATATCATCGCGGATAACGGTGTTGTACACGTGATTGACGCGGTATTGTTGCCACCTCCACCACAGCCAACCAATACTATTTTGGATGTTGTAGTAAACAGCGATGTGCACAACACACTGGAAGCAGCGGTATTGGCTGCAGGCTTGGAAGGTGCGCTGGCAGGTCCAGGTCCGTTGACGGTGTTTGCCCCAACAGACGGTGCGTTTGAAGCCCTTCCTGCGGGAACATTGGATGCTTTGCTTGCTGATCCAACAGGTGCTTTGACACAGGTGTTGTTGTACCATGCGGTAGCCGGTGTAGCTCTTTCTACAGACTTGAGCGATGGCCAGATGATCACCACGATT
>JBKCDO010000143.1:0-20289 GCA_046304755.1 Flavobacteriales bacterium | reverse complement strand
CGTGCGGCCGAGCGAAGCCGAGGCCTCTCCTTTCTTGCATGACAGCCAGTCCCCGAGCGGAGCCGAGGGGCGGGCGGCCACGAACTATTTTAACCGCAAAGACGCAGTGAACGCAAAGATTAATTCTCTGCGAACTTGGCGCCATTGCGGTTAAAACAAAAAAAAGAGGAGCCCTCGCCCCTCCTCTTTTCGCAGCGCACTGCTATTTCAATCGTAGGTTTTTTTCTTCGCGGGCGCGGGCGCACATCAGTGCGTCCCGGACCGAGAGATTGTGCTGAGAGCAGGCTATTCGAAGCGAAAGATTCGCCACTCGCCACTCGCCACTCGCCACTATTTAATGTACCGCCAATCCTGATTATTCTTAATCGTCTTCAGCGAGTGATAAATCAATTGAATGACGTGCTCCACATCTTTCATATGCACCATCTCTACTGTCGTGTGCATGTAGCGCAGTGGCAATGAAATAAGCGCACTGGCGACACCGGCATTGCTATACGCAAACGCATCGGTGTCGGTGCCCGTGCTGCGCGACACAGCCGCGCGCTGGAATGGAATGCTGTTCTTATCCGCTGCTGTGATGATGTGCTTGAGCAAATTATTCTGCACCGCAGGACCGTAAGAAAGTACCGGGCCCTTGCCGCAGGCGAGATCGCCGTTCACCCCTTTGTTCATCATCGGAGTTTGTGTATCGTGACACACGTCGGTCACAATCGCAACGTCGGGCTTGATGCGGTGCGCAATCATTTCTGCACCACGCAAGCCAATTTCTTCCTGCACCGAATTGGTGAAGTACACACCAAACGGCAACTTATCCTTCTTCTCTTTCAGCATGCGCGCCACTTCGGCAATCATGAAACCACCAATACGGTTGTCGAGCGCACGACCGAGGTAGTAACGCTCGTTCATGATCATGAACTCATCTTCAAACGTGCACACACAACCTACATGGATACCCATCTTCTCAACCTCAGCCTTCGATGTTGCACCTACTTCGAGAAACAGATTCTTCATACTAGGTGACTCTTCCTTACCCGGCTCACGCACGTGAATCGCCGGCCATCCGAAGACACCCTTCACAATGCCTTTATCGGTGTGAATGTTCACACGCATGCTCGGTGCAATCTGATGATCGCTGCCGCCATTGCGACGCAGGTAGATGAATCCGTCGCTGGTGATATAATGAACAAACCACGAAATCTCATCCGCATGAGCTTCCACCACCACTTTGTAAGGAGCATCGGGATTGATCACACCCACAGCGGTGCCGTAAGTATCTACGAAGTAATCATCGATGTGCGGACGAATGTAATCGAGCCACAACTGCTGTCCCGACTTCTCAAAGCCGGTAGGCGCAGGGTTGTTGATGTATTGCTCGAGAAATGCGACTGATTTTTCGTTGACGATGCGCTTCGAAGAATCTTTTCTCGGAGACGCCGTGGTTTGCTTTTTCTTTGCCATGAATTCGGATTTATGGAAGTAAAAGTATTGGCGCTGCTCGGGCGTTTTCCGCTTAAATCCGAAAATTACTGACAGCAATTGTCGACAATTGAGCACCGAAAAAAACGACATACACCTCATCGAAACTTCCGACGGAAGCCACAGCCTGTTTGTGCCTTCGCTCAACGAAACGTATCACTCGCGGCACGGGGCGATACAGGAGTCGCAGTGGGTGTTTATAAAACATGGCCTCGACCATTCCTGTCGGAATGGAAAGCCACGAATACACGAAGTGGGATTTGGAACGGGATTGAATGCCTTGTTGGCTATGCGCTGGGCAGAAGAACACAAAGTGCATGTACATTTCTCAACACTCGCAACAAATGTGCTTTCGATGGAACTTGCGGAGCAACTCAACTATGCGTCATCCGAGCAGGAGCGTTCCGTCTTTTTGACCCTGCACTCTTCACCCTGGAACCAAGACATCGCCATCACACAGCACTTCACGCTGCACAAAGCAAATCGTGAAGTGCAAACAGAGTCCGGCAGAGAGCAGTATGATATCGTCTTCTTCGATGCGTTTGGCCCGCCCACACAACCCGAAATGTGGACGCCCGATATTTTTCGTCGCATGTATGAAGCACTGAAGCCCGGTGGCATTCTTGTGACCTACTGTGCCAAAGGCCAGGTGCGTCGTGATATGCAATCAGTCGGCTTTACGGTCGAACGCTTGCCCGGACCTCCCGGCAAACGCGAAATGCTGCGTGCCACCAAAACTGAACATCATGGATAAACCAACGGCTCTTCCCTCTCGCTTCAACGTGCGCGCTTACTTCATTCTGTTCAATGAAGCGAAAGACGCCGTGCTGGTTAGCGACGAACTCATCTTCGGCAATGCCTACACGAAGTTCCCCGGAGGTGGTGTTGACTTTGGTGAAGGACCGGCAGATACCGTGGTGCGTGAAGCCCTGGAGGAGATGAAGCAGCCCATCGAAGTGACAGGACATTTCTATACAACCGACTTTTATTTACCCTCCTTTTTTCATCCCGCTGATCAGATCATTTCCATCTACTACACCGCACGCATGATTGGAGCGCAACAATTCCGACATGCTGAAATAGCATTCGATTTCAAGCAGCGCATTTACAATGAAGAATCATTTCGTTGGGTGGAGCTGGGTAATATTCGGGAGGATATGTTTCACTTTGCGGCGGATAAGAAGGTGGCTACAATTCTAAACTCAAATTTTTAACCGCAAAGGGCGCAGAGGAAACAGAGACTCTGCTTACTCTGCGCCTTTGCGGTTAAAAAAAAATCATCCTGCGGTTAGCCGTCGCATCACATGCCGCTCCACTGACTCAAACAACTGATCGGGATTCATCGTGCGCCACTTGACTTCATTGAGCTTTCCGCCAAGTACAAAATAGCTGTCGATGTTGGCCGAAGAAATATCCTCCTGCACGTGATCACGGATATTCATCAAGGCAATCCAGCCATCGCTGTCGTTGACATCCTCAAACCACTCCTCGTAATAGCTATCGTCGGAGAAGTGAAAATTCAACACGTTTTCGCCAATAAGAATGAACTTGGAAACGCCTTGATCCATCATCGGTTCGATCACTTCGCGTTTCAAAAACATGATGTCGTTGTAGAGTAAATCATTCCACTCGCCGATGAGTTCAATCACCGCAAATCCCTGTTCATAATGGCAGTACAACACTTTCATGAAAAGCGTTTGACTACCGAAACTGTCCCACTGCGGATGGATGTAATAGTTGTAAATCTTGGATGAAAATTCAAACTCAGAATACTCACGCTCGAAGAATGGCGAATACGGATCTTCCGATGCCACATAGTAGCCGCGCCAGTTATAATATGGTTCGATATCGTGCACTAGTGCTTTTCCTTAGCGTGATCGACAGCCTTTCGTACGCTGCCGTGCTTCAAAAGTAATTCCTCGGCCTGCTCCTTCGACAAGCCTGTTTGCTGCATCACCATCGTGGTTCCGCGATGCACCAACTTGCGGTTGCTCAATTGCATGTCCACCATTTTATTGCCGCGCACACGTCCCATACGAATCATCACAGAAGTTGACAGCATATTGAGCACAAGCTTCTGTGCCGTGCCGCTTTTCATGCGCGTACTGCCCGTTACGAATTCAGGACCAACAACCACCTCAATCGGAAAATCCGCTACGAGTGTAACGGCTGATCCCGCGTTGCATGTGATACATCCCGTGACGATGCCTTCACTTTGACACTTTTCCAACGCACCAACCACGTAGGGCGTTCCACCGGATGCTGCGATTCCTACTACCACATCATTTTTGGTGATCGCGTGCTCTGAAAGATCCAACCAACCTTGCTCGCGATTGTCCTCTGCGAATTCAACGGGATAACGAATCGCACGATCACCGCCGGCAATCAGTCCAATCACCAGCCCATGTTCAACGCCATACGTAGGTGGACATTCAGACGCATCGACAATGCCAAGTCGGCCGCTGGTTCCGGCACCGAGGTAGAACAAACGTCCTCCGCGCTGCATAGCACTCACCACCGCCTCTACCAATCGCTCAATTTGCGGAATGGCCTTAGCAACGGCAAGTGGAACCGTTTGATCTTCCCGGTTCATATTGGCCAATAATTCGGCTGTTGACATTGACTCCAATCGGTCGTAACGGCTATCGCTTTCGGTAGTAAGCATGTGGTTTTTTTTCAAAGGTATTTTCATTGATTGGCCCACGAAAACGGCCATCAATAATTTTTTACAAATGAACCGTTAACAAAGCGTAAGGCTCGCACAATGCCGCCTCACTCAGAAAACACTTACCTTGTCCTTCTCTTTGAACACATTTCGTCTATGACCAGAATTCTGATTCTCGCCTTACTCAGTTGCTGCCTGATTACCGCCATGAGCGCCCAAAAAGACAGCACATCCAAAAGTATTTTCGGTGGCGCACTGGCAACACCGCGCATCCTGGCAGCACGTCATGAATTCAATGAAAACAACATGCGCGGCGCCCTTTTGATTTATCGCGAAGTGTTGCAAAGTGACCCCAACAATGCTGCTGCGCTCTATGGTTCCTCCGAGTGCAATTACTATTTGAAGAAATACAAACTGGCGCTGGAATACTATGAAAAAGCGCTGGCCATCGAACCTACGGTATCATCAGAATCCAAATTCTTCCTTGGACAGATTTACCATCGCACGGCTCGCCTTGCTGAGGCCATCGCGGCATTCGAAGCATTTCTGGCTGTAGAAAAACCATCAACCTATGAATACGAACTTGCCGTTCAATACCGTGACCAATGCAAGTATGCCCTGGAGATGATGAAGAAACCCGTGCAAGTCACCATTGAAAACATGGGCAATCAAATCAATTCCCGCTACGATGATTACACGCCCAGCATCTCAGCCGATGGCAAAATTCTCGTATTCACCGCGCGCAGAAACGATACCAAAGGCGGGCGTATGGATGAACAAGGCGACTACAAATACTTTGAAGACATTTACTATAGCCAATGGGATGAAAGCATACGCGAATGGTCGCAAAGCACAGCAGTGGAAGGTGATTTGAACACCGAAACCTACGATGCCGTGCTGAGCCTGTTTCCATCGGGCAACGGGATGTATGTATACAAAAACACCGTCTCATCCACCGGCGACATCTATTTCAGCGAATACCGCCCGGGCACCAACGAATGGAGCGCAGCGCAAAAAATGCCGCGACCGATTAACACCTCCTACTTCGAAGGTTCAATTACGATGACTGCTGATGGCAACACCGTGTATTTCGTCAGTGAGCGCCCCGAAGGCGAAGGACAAGGAGATATTTACGTTTCCACCAAACGTGGTGATAACTGGTCTAACCCTAAAAACCTGGGCGAAGTCATCAATACCGATTTGGATGAAAAATTCGTGTTCATTCACCCCAATGGTAAAACACTTTTCTTCGCCAGCAACGGCCATCAAACCATGGGCAGCTATGATATTTTCAAAACAGAACAAGTGAATGGTGCGTGGAGTATCCCGGTCAACCTTGGCTATCCCATCAATACGGTGAACGAAGAATCAACGTTCTCACTCACCAAGGACAACAAGACACTCATCATTGCAGCAGAATACGACGACAGTTTCGGTGAACGCGATATCTACCGCGTGGATGTGAGCAAATACGCTCTGCTTGCCGATGGTTACGACGTGCCGACATCCGGTCAAATTCTCGTGAGCTGTTTAAGCACTTCCAATGAGCCCATTAAAAAAGTCAATGTGCAAGTGTGTTATGCTTCAACCGGAAAAGTTGTGGCAGAATCGCAGACAGACGATGTAGGTCGCGCTAAAATGAACCTACCCGGCAACAATGAATACATCGTGAAGCTTTCCAAAGGTGCTTTCACACAGGAAAAGCGCATCGATCTTACACTGAAAGAATCCGGTGAGACCGTAGTGAAATATGATGTGGTGATTCCAGACTAATCAATAGGCTTTCTTGAACATGATGACACTTTCATCACGCGAAGTGCGGGTTTTGGGGTCAAACAATTTGTACGTTGTGTGATAGGGAACAATCGCCTCGTCGCTTTTGGGAATCAGCTTTTGAATGCGCTTGAACGTCGGATTAGCAGCACCGGGATAACTGATACGCACTTCGATAATCATGTTCTCGGGAGAATCAATTCCCAAATCTTCCAGCAAAATCCCGTGAATGCGATGTGATCCGTAACGGATGCGGCAGGGCATTGCAGGAGATTGATAGTAGGGTGAATCTGTGCTGCGCAACTGCGAATCGGGTTGTCCGACGAACGACTCACCGTGATAGATAGCGTAATCCAACACCATGGAATCCGAATCGATGCGCGTATCGGAAATCCACCAGATACCTAATTCATCACCATCGACTGCGCATGAAATGAGTTGCGGTGCATACACCGTCTTCAGCAAGTGATGCAACAACTTTGGCGTGCCTTTGTAATCCATTCCGCTCCAACTGAACGCCGGCCACACATCATTGAGTTGCCAGTAAAGTGTTCCCATGCAGCGAGGCATAGCACGTCGCTGCGCCTCGATGCCCATCGCTATTCCCTCCGCTTGCACCAATTGCGTCATGCTTCCATACAGTGCGATATCATCAACGCTGATAGCAGGATACCAATTGTTCATATACTGCTCCATCAATGAGAAGCCACGACTGTGCTTTTGGTGTTGCGCAATACCCTCATCCTTCATGGTGAGTTCATCGCCGTCCATCATTTCCTCCAATACCTCGTAAGAAGGATAACTCTGCATGCCGAACTCACTCATGAATCGCGGCACCTTGGCTTGCAGCACTTCAAAGGGTTCGCCATCGTGCCATACGCCCCAGTAATGCGAATCACCTTCCATGATGCTGCGCGCATCACCTCGGCCTAGTCGCGGCGAACTCTCCCAATAATCTGAGGTTGTATGTTGCGCGACGATTTCCGGAAGCATACGTTTGAACACGGCATCATACGCTTCCTGCACGCCGGTGACTTGTGCTTCACTCAGACCCGATTTCCAGTCCCAGCGCTCCCAGCCTTCCGAGTTCTCATTGTTACCGCACCACAGTGCAATGCAAGGATGACTGCGCAGTCGCCTTACCTGTTCAGTTGCTTCAGCAGAAACATTCTGAAGGAATGCGTCATCGCCCGGATACATGCTGCAGGCAAACATGAAGTCGTGCCATATCATGATGCCATTCTGATCACACAAATCGTAGAAAATATCATCTTCGTAAACACCACCTCCCCACACGCGCAGCATGTTGATGTGTGCATCCTTGCACTGCTGAATGAGCTTTCGATAATCTGCCTCGGTAGCTTCACCGGGGAAATAGCGAAGCGGAATGTAGTTGGCACCCTTGGCAAAAACAGGCTGACCATTGAGTTGAAAATAGAACGACTCACCAATGGAATCACGTTCGGTAATCAACTGTAAATCTCTCACACCCACACGCCTGGTGTATGTCGATAGCACGCGATTGCTCTTCACGAGT
Source organism: Flavobacteriales bacterium (assembly GCA_046304755.1). Lineage (GTDB taxonomy): Bacteria > Bacteroidota > Bacteroidia > Flavobacteriales_D > Sanyastnellaceae > JAIBBG01. The sequence goes on along the minus strand of JBKCDO010000143.1, from coordinate 12,838 downwards.
TCGATATCGAACACATACAGATTGGCTCTTCCCTGACCGTTGCACCACCACAACTGCGGCGCTTGAATGCGGATAGGAAAGGTGACTTCATTCTCACCGGCAACCACTGCAAATTTTTCCGACCATGTGCCTCCTGTTGTACGATTACGCAAACGCACTTCCAACGTATCAGCGGCAACAGACGACATATATGCATGAAAATTCAACAGCGCTTCTTGCTCGGTAATGCGTGATTGCTCGAAATACACGTCGCTCAATTGCGCATCATCATAGGCAATCCACTCAACCGGTTTCGTGATGCCGCATGTCACCAATCGCGGACCCCAGTCCCAACCAAAATGAAATTGTGGCTTGCGTACCACAGCGCGCACAGAGTCGCCGGGCAGCGGATAAGGCAATTCTCTCAATTGCGCCTGCGCCTGATCAACGGCTGATTCAAACACGATACGCAGCACGTTTCCCTCCGGTTTTAGATGGGGTTTTACATCCACCTCCCACGAACGATGGGCGTTATTGGAAGTAAGAATTTCCACGCCGTTCAGTTCGACTTTCGCATACGTGTCGAGTCCATTGAAGCGCATCTTGATAACATTACGCGCATAGATTTCCGAAGGCACCGTAAATGGAAGTGTTTCATACACCCACGATTTCGTTTCGACCCATTGACAATCACTCTCGTTAGTTCCCGTGAACGGATGGTCAATTCGGCCTGCACGAATGAGGTCAGTATGAATGCACCCCGGAACAATCGCCGGAATGAACTGCTGCCGCTTGCCGGGGCGTTTGATGTCGTATTCACTCACCTGCCATTCCGCTTTCAACGGAACGTACTCCGAGGATGCAATAGGCTCCTCTTGAGCGATTGGTGAGCTCTTTTGAGCGAACGCTGTGTGAGTGAAGATGAATACTAATATCAGTAATGGAAAACGCATATCGCAAGTATAGCGCACAAAAACACATGGGCGAACTACCGCGTCAATCGCTGACTTCCCTCAGTCGGATTGCGTCGTAGAAAATAGAAGTGAACTATACCCTTTAAGTAACCCCACCCATAGGATGCGTGTAAGATTCCATAACACGCGATGAGCTTAACTACCAGCGATAGATTGAAACCGGCAGAACGGAAGGCAGTCCATTTGGCAAGGCCGATATAAAGCACAATCATACCGACATAACTCCAGCCAAGTATTGGATGAATCAAAAACCCAAGCCAGCCGAGTGAAACAAACAACATCCAGAGCGGCGGAGCCAACTGACGCAACGTTGTAATCGCGCCATGCTTGCGGTTGACAAACACCTTCCAATAGCCGTACTGGAAATACTGTTTGTATAATTTGCTCAACGAACCGCGCACGTAATACTGCGACTCAATAGCGGGATCAAGGAAAATCTTAAATCCGGCTTGTGTCACCCGGTAGTTGAATTCATCATCCTGATTGCGCGCGAGTTCTTCATCAAAAAAACCAACACGTTCGAACACCTCGCGACGATACGCTCCGAAAGCTACAGTATCCACGTACCCTGATTTACCGCCTGTGCGGAAGTGAGCATTGCCAACTCCAAAAGGCGAAGACATGGCCAGCGAAATGACACGCGCCATTTCGTTCTCATGCATGTTCGTGATGATTCCACCTGCACATCCTACCTCCGGATGCTCGCGCAATACACGCGCATTTTCCGTCAAAAAACCGGGCGATACTTCCGCATGTGCCCCAAGTATTATTCCCACATCATAGTCCAGATCGCGCAGTCCCAAGTTCAATGCAAATGGCGTAGTTCGCTGAACATTATCCATCAAGCGAACCTCAGGATGCATGGCAGCAATGCGCAATACTTCATCGCGTGTGCCATCATCACTCATGCCGTCGGCCACCACAATCGACAACGTCAAATCACCGCGACGTGCTTCCAACAACGAGGCGATACACTTACCGATGTAAGTCACTTCGTTTCTACAGGGAATCACGACACGGAACTTCATTGCCTTCAGGATAGAGAATGATAAAATTCGACAAGCTTCTTAGCTTCTGCTTCCCAATTGAAACGCTCACGCACGTAAGCTTTTCCCTTGGCACCCATAGTTGCAGCCAATTGTGGATCATTCAATAATTCATTCGCGATGCGAGCAATGAGATGAATGTCCATCGGATCAACACAAATGCCGGTTTGCTCCTGCACAACAATCGATTCCCACAACGGAAAATCAGAGGCCAGCACCGGCAGACCGGCACCCATGTATTCAAACATCTTGATAGGATAAGACTCTTGATAGCTGATGGTCGGATGAAGCGTCACCATGCCGAGCGAAGACTCACTGAGCAATCGCACAATCTCAGCTCTGCCCACAACACCATGATAATCTACCTTACTCCAGGCAGTCATTTGCATGCACTGGTTGCGCAATGACTCATCTTCAAACTTTCCTGCCAAATGCAGGCGCCCATCGATATGCTCCAGTGCTTGCAACAATTCAATGATGCCGCGCTTGCGCGAAATAAGTCCGATATAAATCAGGCGATGTGCAGTATAATCCGGCTTGATATCCAGATTAAACTCGCTCAACATAGGTGCATTGAAAATGCACGTTACGGGATTACCGGTTGGAACAAATCGATCACGAATGATTGGCGTCACTGCAACGATAGCAGATACTTTGCGTGCAGCACGATTTTCCCAAAGCTCCACCAACGAGGATAATGGTCTTCTCAACCAGAGCGGAATCCATTGCTTGGTCATGATTTGACGTGGCAAATCTTCGTGCACGTCGTAGATAATACGCTTGCCCTTCGCCGAGAAACTGCCGGCAAAACGCAACAACTCCGGATCGTGAAAATGATAGATATCAGCATCGAGTTGCATCGCCCGCTCCACCACTGACTGAGCGAATTTGGTGGCACGGTTGCGGCGTCCACGGAACGTATTCTTCATGGCAATGACCTGCACACCATGCTCGCGAAACTCATCATTATTCTCGCCCACCGCAATGAGCGTAACATCCATGCCTGCTGCCGCAAGAGAAACACACTCCTTATGAAAAACGCGGATATCCGACCACGGATGTACCGAGGAAAAATGACACACGCGTATAGGGCGTTGAAGACTCATGCTTGTCGGATGATGCGCGAATATAGACTACGCAAAGCGCTGCCTACAGCAGACTGACCAAAATGCGCTAACGCATATTGGCGATTGACGTGTGAGGGAAATTCCGATTGTCTTGTGAATGCATCTATCATCGCTTGCGCAAATGATTCAGTGTCGTGCGCAGTAAGCCGACCATTCTCCATAAGAATATCTTCCGGGCCACCGCAGCGCGTAGCGATTACGTGTAATCCGCATGACATCGCCTCTATGGCCACAACACCAAACGTTTCGTGCTGACTGCTGATTAAAAAGACTCGTGCTTGCTGCATGCGATCTCTCAACGCCTCTCGACTAAGCCTTCCAAGAAATGCAACGCTATTGGAGAGATCATGCTCGAGCACATACTTCTTGCACACTTCGAGCATTTCACCATCTCCCGCTAACCATAGCTGTGCATCCGGCATTTGATTTCGTGCTGCTGCGAACGCCTGCAATTGCAACAGCTGATTTTTGTTGGCTGTAAAATTCCCTGCAGATAAAAAAACGCACTCCTGCCTTAGCATTCCGGGTGTGAAAAAATCGGTATCAATCACATTGGGAACAACTTCAATGGAACGGCCGGCTAGCGCTTCCATTCTCTTTGCCAACGCGCGACTTACTGCGATGCATGCGTTGGCCCTCTGATACAGATCCACGGCAACTCGCAACCGTGCTTGGTCGAGCGTGCCGTTTAAAATGCGTGAATTGTGCTCGGTGACGACCAATGGGATTTCGTATTCCTTTGCAACCCAAAAGGCTAACGCCGCACAGTGAAATCCGTGTACGTGCAGCACATCAGGCTTACCGAATTCGGCAACATAGCGCTTGACCATTGGTTTTCCTGCAGTCAAACTTTTATGAATCGGATAACGATACAACCTTGGAATCTGAGCATAGCAACGCTGATATACGGAAATCCCTTCTTCCTTGCGCGCAGTAATTTTCAAATCACGAAATCCCTTTTTGAGCAAATCATTCCAGGAGACAGGAATAAGCGCCAAAACACCAACATGCATTCCCTGCGAGGCCAAACACTGCGCCTGATCATGCACAAAGCTGCCTTGCCCGGGAAGGTAGGCGTTTGGATAACTATCGGTGAGCAGCAACACGTGCATCAGGAAGTTGACTTAGATGATTTCAGGATGATAACGGGCAATGCCAGCATCATCCATGCAACGGGTGAAGCGAGGAATGAGCTGTTGGCTGCCTGCAGCAATCCCAGACAGGCCGCATAGACCAAACTCCAACTGAAGGTTGCTGTTTGACGCATCACAAAAGGAAGTGATAGATAAATACTTCCAATAAGCAGCATCAGGAGCACGCCATATTGTGCAACAATCTCCAACACACCCGAATGTGCATTGACAATTCCACCGGTTTTTTCAGTGCATTCAGGACGTTCTAAATAAGCCGGAAATTGACCGGGACCCAATCCCAGTCCCGAAGTTTCTCCTATGGCCGTTATGGCGCAGGACACCAATCCACCGCGTGCATCATAAGAGGAAGTATGCGTTGTATCCGGCGCTACGTTTATTCGTTCTTGCTGCAAGGCCAGTTGGCGCGTATTCTTCCAATCAATTGTAGTTAATAGAACAAGTCCGAGTACAACTGCTCCCAACACCTCCATTCGATAACGGCGCCAACCATCAACCACCTGCTGACGTTCTTCAAATGCCATGTTTGCACTAAGCAACACGACACTCAATACAGCCAATTTACTGGCCGTTAAAAAAATCATGATCCCGGCAATCGCTCCAACGGCAAAGGTTAATCCCGCATGCAATTGTTTGCGAAAATGGGCGAGCAACAACAAATTCACCATCAGATAAAACGCATAGTGATTCGGGTTTCCAAACATGCCTACCGGCGCAAAACGCACAAAGTGCTCTGATGAAAAATGTTCGAGCGCATGTACGTGAGCGCTCTCAGGCTGTATGGATGTGAGGATTTGAAAAACACCCAACAGAAGATTGACCAATAACCCTGCAATGGTCGCCTTTATAAATGCATGCTCCTTCGACAACTTGACGAGGTGTCCGATAGACAACAGCGTGCAAAGACCAATGACCAAATAGAATACATCTTTTTGAAACGCACCATAATCAACAATGCTGTACCAGGGCATGAGGCTCCAGATAATCCAGAAAGCCATAGCGCCCAGCAATACGTTTAACCATCGTGAAAAAAACGTGCGGGAAAGCAGCACATCCACTAAAGCAATTCCTCCCAATACCATCACTACAAACCGAAACGCGTACAGTGTTGCTCCGCCCAGCTGAAGCGGAAGTAAATCACTTCCGCCTGCGAAGGACAAGGCTAGCAACCAAGCCATAACTTCCATGAATCGCACACTGCGCGTGATCGATAAAAGTCCCGTTTGCTCTGTCGTTAGGTTTGTTCTAATCATGTAACAGCTTAGACGTTCGAATGAAGTAAATCGCCATACCAATGGCCATTAGATAAAACAACACTTGCGCCCAGGTAAATCCCCACAGCGCGCCTAATGCAGAGCCGGAGTATGTCCTTCCCAAATGAAATCCCGCGTAGATCATCCCCACATGCATCACGTCAAAAAACAACATCACATTTTGGCGTTGGAGACGCAAGTAAATAAATGACAAACTGGATGAAATAAACCATACCCCAAGCCACACACTAATCACACGGCAATAGATAATCAAATCATTCCATTCAGGACCTAACACCCCAACAATCCAAGATGCCGGTAAAATCCAAATCATGCCGGTCATTGCCGCCGACATCCAGAACAACCTTCCTAAGAAACGCACATAGAGCGATTGCAATTCCGTGCGGCGATGAATGCCCGAGATAGTGCCGTAGAACACCTGCGAAATTGATCCCGCAACCATGCCCAATCCTGCGCCAACATAAGTCATGGCCACACTCACCATACCCGCACTTTCCGACCCGAAATTTTCCAGAAACAATTCGATGTACAGGAAATTAATCAGCGCTCCCACAAATACACTCGGGGTCGTGTAGAAGATGAACGACTTGTTGCGTCTTAAAACTTCTCTCATGGAAAAATGACGGCGATCTACTTGTGAGGATTGCTGTATGTAACGACGCCATTGAACAATCGAAAGCGTCACATAGCCAAGTACACGGCCTAAAATCAGTCCTGAAAAATTAAGTCCCATCCATCCGCCAACCAGTTTGGCTCCCTCTCCTGTGGATGTTTGAATCAGTTTTCCACGTGCGATTTTAGTGTATTCGTTGCGGGCATTATACCAATAGGAAGTGAGCTGAATAATACCCATCGACAATACAACAACAGGAAGCAAAAAAATCATCGATCCCAAAGCATGCAACCCGTGTACGAGATCCCAATTGAAACAGACCAACGCCAATAAAAAAGAAAGCCCGGAACTCAGCAGTGTAATGCGCACACCGGTGACCAACACTTCGCGTGCATCTTGCGGTGAACGCTGCCCTACAATCGCATACTCCAGCTTGAGTGTTCCAATCACACCCAGCATTTCACTGAAATACACAAAGGATGCAAGCATGGCGAAATCTGCAGGACCATAAAAGTACTTCTGCAAAATGGGAAGTACAATGAAAGGAATGAGCTGAGACACTGCTGTTCCCGTGGTCAGCACCATCACATTTTGCGAGAATTTACTTTTTAGTTTCAACATTGCGTTGGAACACGGCGTTAAATTTCCTCATTCCAAATTTGCCAACTGCGATCAGCTTGCAACAACAACATGGCATGACCATTCATTGTTTTTGCTCCGCTCAACCTTCCCAGTCGCAAAAAAGTGGTTTCCTCAGGATTGTAAATCAAATCGTATAAAAAATGACGCTCCGACAATCCTTCGTAAGGCAAATACGGACACGCATCAATATTCGGATACGTGCCCACCGGAGTCGTGTTGATGATAAGTGGAAAATGATGCATCACCTCGGCCTTGAGCACATCGTAACCCATCTGTCGCTCGCCCTGTGGCGTTCTGCTCACGAAATGAAATGGAATTCCCCAGCGCTCCAGCACATACGCCACCGCCTTTGAAGCGCCTCCTGTTCCCAGGATTAATGCGCGTTCGTAGCGATTCTCCAAAAAGGGCTTGATGCTCATTTCAAAACCGTGTACATCCGTATTGTATCCTGTGGTTTTTCCGCTACGAATACGAATGCAATTCACTGCACCAATTGCACGGGCCTCCTTATCGAGTTCATCCAAATAAGGAATCACTGATTCCTTGTAAGGAATTGTCACATTCAACCCTCTCAAATTCTGAGCTGATTGAAGCAATTCAGGAAACGCTTCAATGGAAGCAAGGGCATAATTCTCATAACGACAATCTGCTCGACCCATGGACTCAAAACGCGAAGTGAAATACCCTTTCGAAAAGGAATGCACCAACGGATATCCAATCAATCCATAGCGTTGTATGTTGTCCGAATCACTCAACCTTTGTTCAGTTTAGCCCTAACAACTCCGATGATGATCGGTAAGATGGACAGTCCTATAATTCCGAAGACCACTAACTCGAAGTTGTTTTTCACGATGTCAAAACCACCGCAGGTGTAGCCGAGCAAAGAAATTCCCACGACCCACAACAGCGCACCTAGAATGCACACCGTGATGTATCGACGATACGGCATATTTCCGGCGCCCGCTACAAAAGGTGCAATCGTGCGTACAATCGGAACGAAGCGCGCCATAATGATGGCCTGACGACCATACTTCTCATAAAACGCTTCGGTCTGTGTAATGTATTCGCGCTTGAAAAACAGGATGCGGTCGCGTTTTTTGATTTGCTCACTGAAAAACTTCCCTACAAAATAGTTGACGTTATCTCCGCAAAGCGCTGCCAAAATGAGCAGCGGCATCAACACCCAAATATTTAACCCTTCGTTGTTGTTGGCTGCAGCAATGGCTCCGGCTGCAAACAAGAGGGAATCACCGGGCAATAACGGCATCACAATCAATCCCGTTTCAACAAATACAATTAAGAATAGAATGGCATATACAAGCGTACCGTAATCAGCTACCATGGCCAATAAATGCTCATCGATATGCAGGACAAAATCAATAAGTGTCGACATAAGAATTCAGGATTTCGTTAAAACAAAATGGCGATGCACCGCAATGTACTCCATTGTCATGCACCGCCATTGCGATAGTTTGTTAGTTGTTATTCTTCTTCAGCATCAAAGAACTCCTTCAAGCGACTGAGGAATCCGGCAGACTCCTTTGTTTCGCGCAGTTTGTCCTTTGATGGTGTAATGGTTTTTCTTTCTGTGGTTGGAATTTCCATTGGTTGATTTTCCGCCGTTGGCGATACGGTGAACTTCTCCAGTCCGTTGATCACCAAACCAACACCTGTGCTCATGGCCGGAATCAACAGATTCTCATTCTTGGCCTTTACTACGTGTTCATTAGGATAACCAATGCGACAATCCATACCGGTGATATACTCCACCAATTGCTTCATGTGCTTCAATTGCGACCCACCGCCCGTGAGCACAATACCGCCAATCAACTGCTTTTCATAGCCACTGTTGCGAATCTCATAATACACGTGCTCGATGATTTCATCCATGCGCGCCTGGATAATGTTGGCCAAATTCTTCAGGGAAATCTCCTTTGGATCACGACCCTTCAATCCGGGAATGCACACGATCTCATTGTCCTTATTCTCCGTTGCCAGCGCACTGCCAAACTTCACCTTCAGCAATTCCGCCTGATTGCGCATGATGGTGCAGCCCTGCTTGATGTCCTCGGTGATGATATTACCACCGAATGGAATCACAGCTGTATGACGAATGATACCATCTTGGAAAATGGCCACATCCGTTGTTCCACCGCCTATGTCAACCAACACAACGCCGGCTTCCTTTTCTTCCTGACTCAATACCGCAGCAGCACTTCCCAGTGGCTCCAGCGTGAGGTCATGAACCGTAAGTCCGGCTTTGGTGACACACTTGTAGATATTTTTGATGGCAGTGATTTGTCCCGTAATAATGTGGAAATTCGCTTCCAGACGCGAGCCGCACATACCAATCGGATCCTTGATACCCGTTTCACTATCCACGGTATACTCCTGTGGGAGTGCGTGAATAATCTCTTCACCGGGAAGCATTACCAACTTGTGCATGTCTTCTACCAGAGCATCAATATCCACCTGAGAAATCTCTTCCTCCACATTGCGACGCGTGCGCATGCCGCGATGCTGAAGGCTCTTGATGTGCTGACCGGCGATACCCACGTTCACCAATCGGATATTCACACCACTCTCGCGCTCCGCTTCTTCCACGGCTGCGCGAATACTTTGCACAGTCTTCTCAATATTGGAAACAACGCCGCGTGTAACGCCAATGCTCTCGCTCTTTCCAATACCAAGAATTTCAATTTTGTTGTTTTCCATTTTGCGGCCAACGAGGCACGCAATCTTGGTGGTTCCGATGTCTAAGCCAACTACGATTTCTGAATTCATGGGTTTATCGTTTTCTGTTATTCAATTTTTCTCTTGCAAGATGTTTACTAGCGCTTGATGCACACTACCTGACCGTCGTATTGCGCTTGAATAACGCCGTACTGATCCAAATCCGTAGTGCTTACCGTATGCTCGTAAAACGCTCTTAGTTTCTTCAATTTTTTGGGCAAATCCGTCACACCGCCAACATTCACACGCTGATCGCCGATGCGGGGAATGATTTCGAAATCCCCTGTGTTGGTGATGTGCACGTGTTCAACCTGGGCACGCCAGAACGTATCCTGTGCAACTACTTGCGTGAACTGGTAGATTTCATCGAGGTGTGTTCCCCAAGCCAAAGAGTCCGGAAAATCAATGGCTACACTCTCCCTGCGCAATCCATCGTAAATCTCTCCTGTGAACACCGGAAGCTTAGCTACCGCCAAATCCGATAACGCCATGGTGAATCCATCCTTATCGAGGTAATAGCTCTCTCCAAGTGCGTTGAAAATGCGGGCAATTGGCGTGCGTTGCTTGACGTGAATGACACAGCGGCCATCAACGGTTGTGTACACATGCGCCTCGCCTACCGATGAGTTCGCAGCAACCACACGGTGAATGGATTGAATATCCACTTCACTCACCGGTAAACCTACAATTTGCGTTGTCGCGCTGTCGGCCAGCGCGGCAATCATCTGCTCATCGATAAACTTACGGCCATCGGGCGCTTCCACCTGAATTTCCAACTTCCAGCACTGGGTTCCGTTTTGCTTTTTTCCGACAAAACCCAACATCGCCATCAAACCGCCAGCACCCACAATAGCCAGCGTGTAAATCACAACCAGCTTGAAGCGCCTGCGCTTTTCAATGTCTTTGATGAAAGTGTTGGTGTTTCCGTTCGCCATGTTGGTTGGTTGGCGAAGGATTGGGCCATTCGCCGGTTACTTCGAAAAGGCCGCTACCACAGGGGCTACAAGGGCATCGATATCGCCGGCTCCCAGCATCACGATGACTTCGCGCGGACTACTCGTCAGTTCCGCTAATAAATCACCCTTCTCGACCAGTTTTTTGGACCTTGTAGAAATGTTATCCAAAAGCAGTTGTGAATCAATTCCGGGCAACGGAAGTTCCCGGGCCGGATAGATCGGCAACAAAATGACGTCATCCAGCAACGATAAGGTTTCTGCAAAACCTTCAGCAAAATCGCGGGTTCGCGTAAATAAATGCGGCTGAAACACCCCTGTAATACGTTTGGTCGGGTATAATTCTCGCACCGATCCAATGCACGCCCTGAGTTCCTCCGGGTGGTGCGCATAGTCGTCAATCAACACCATATCCTCACGACGAATGTGATACTCAAATCGACGCTTTACACCGGCAAAACTGCTCAATGCCGAACGTATCTGTTCCTCACTCAAACCAACCTGCAAGGCCACGGCAATAGCGGCCACAGCATTCTCCACATTATGGGTGCCCGGTAAGCCAAGCTCCACATCGTGCCAGGTACCTTGAGAACTATGGAAGGTGAAAAAGTAACGCCCCTCGCGTATGGCAATATCATCGGCGCGGTATTCACCATCGACACCGGCCGCATAGGTGGAAAAATCAACGCCCTCAGGCAAAGCATCTGTTTGAATGGGTAAACCCTCGCGGAAAAATAATCGGCCGCCACCGGTCAACTTTTGCGCAAACAAATTGAACGACTCCTTCATGTATTCGTGCGAACCATAGATATCCAAATGATCCGCATCCGTGCTGGTGATCACCGAAATGGCGGGCGATAGCGTGAGAAAAGAACGATCGTATTCATCGGCTTCCACCACCGTCCAGGAAGCATCCTTATCGAGCAACAGATTTGTACCGTAATTAGTCGCAATGCCTCCCAGGAAAGCGTTGCAACGCACACCACTGTGCTTGAGCACATGCGCAATCATGCTGCTCGTAGTCGTTTTGCCATGTGTGCCGGCCACAGCAATGGAACGTGATTGCTGCGTGATAATGCCCAGCGCCTGCGACCGTTTCATGAGCGTATAGCCCTGCTCCATCAACCAATTCAGCTCGATACTATCCTTGGGAATTGCCGGCGTGTAGATAACAACTATTTTCTCCTTGGGGGTGAGTCGCACTATCGGAGGAATTTCCAGCACGCTATCATCGAAGTGAATCGGAATGCCTTCCAGCTCCAACTCGGTGGTCAGCGGTGTTGACGTCTTATCATATCCCATGACGGTCTTGCCTTGCGCATTGAAATACCGCGCAATGGCCGACATACCGATACCACCGATACCCAGAAAATAATAGACTTCTACCTGCTGAAAATTCATGGCTGAAAAGTACAACGCCTTTATACCCGGATGAGCTTCATAACCTCTTCCACTATGCGCTCTGCGGCATGGTCGAATGCCATCGACTTGGCACCGGCAGCTAATGCCGTGCGTTGCGCATCGTTTGACATGAGCTCCAACACCATTTTACACAACTCAACTTCGGCTTCCGTATCCTTCACCAATACCGCTGCACCGCGCGATACCAGCGCCATGGCGTTTTTGGTTTGATGATCTTCCGACACATTCGGAGAAGGAATGAAAATGGCCGGTTTTCCAACCAAACACAACTCCGAAATGCTCATGGCTCCCGCTCTGGAGACTACCAAATCTGCAGCGGCATAGGCCAAATCCATCTCGCGAATAAACTCGTGCGCTTGCACGTGCGTCAACGATTGTGTCACCGCTTTGGCTTGTTCGACATATCCCTTACCGGTTTGCCAAATGACCTGCAACCCCTTCTCCTCCCATGTTTTCGCAGCAGCTTCAACGGCCTTGTTGACCGTGCGCGCCCCTAGACTTCCACCGATAATGAGTACGGTTTTTCTGCTGGAATCAAGACTGAAAAACTCACGTGCCTTATCCGTTTTCCCTTGTAAATCCACAACCTCCGGACGCGCAGGATTGCCGGTCATGACTAACTTTTCTTTAGGGAAATACTTCTCCAAACCGGGATAAGCCACACAAATGGTGTTGACTTTTTTTGAAAGAATGCGATTGGTGATTCCGGGAAATGAATTCTGTTCCTGAATCACGGTTGGAATTCCCGCAGACGCGGCCGCGCGCAACAGCGGTCCGCTCGCATAACCGCCCACGCCAATGGCAATGTCCGGCTTGAATTCACGAATGATCCGACGTGCCTTGAGCATACTTGCCAGCAGCTTGAATGGTACAAGTAGGTTCTTCCATGTCAGCCTGCGTTGAATGCCCACAATCGGCAATCCT
>JBKCDO010000142.1:0-5253 GCA_046304755.1 Flavobacteriales bacterium | reverse complement strand
GACGTTTATCATCGTCACCCACAATGACGAACTCGCAGCCTTGGCCGATCGCAAACTCGTGATGGCTGATGGTAAAATCGCCGAATAATTCTTCGCCTTCCCAATCCTCAATTCAAGTAACGTGAATAAGCAAGCCATCATTCAACATTGCATTCAACTTTTAGATGCACAGATTGAAGACATTCGCTTGCAAATGCGCGAACTCATCACGCATGCCGCCAACGACTCTAAAAGCACGGCCGGCGACAAGCATGAAACAGGAAGAGCGATGATGCAACTCGAGCAAGCGCAACTTGGAAAACAACTGAATGAGACCGAAATGAAACGTGCTCAAATGCAAGCCATCGACGCGCAGGTAAACCATTCTTTGATTCGAGAAGGCAGCCTTGTTCAAACCTCAACCGGCTATTTTCTCATAGCCGCTCCGATTGGAAAAGTTGAATTGGAAGGAGAATCGATTTTTATCATTACAACCGTCTCGCCGATTGGAAAAATGCTAGTGGGAAAGAAATCAGGCGACAGCATTTCATTCAACCAAAAAACAATGACCATTCTCTCCGCGAAATGATGACGGATTCCGGTATATAGAAATTATAGGATTTTAGGGGCGCTTAAGCCCGAGGTTTTAAATGCAGGTGCATATTTTCGTGAAACACATTTCCAATGACATCACGTTCAAATCAAAAGCCGGTTGCTCCTCCTCTACCCTTGCATTCATTGGAGAATAATGTCCTGCAACTGCTGCCGCTTGATCACACTAACCCCTATGATTTTAAGCGTGAGCATAGGCATACGTATTACGAAATCATGTTGATTGAAGAAGGGGGCGGCAATCAGCTCATCGACTTTCGGGATTATCCGGCATTGGACAATAGTTGTTATATCATTTTTCCGAGGCAGGTTCATTTAATGAATCGTCGGAATTCTACCGGTTTTATTGTTCAATTCACAGATGATGTGCTGTATAATCCTGAATTATCCGCTGCGCTCAGACGACTTTCGCTTCGCGATAATTCAGCTATTGTCTTTGAGGCTCATGCGAATGCCCTGAAAGAGCTTTCAGAGCTGTATGCTATTCTCAATCGCTTGGCCTACGCGCAGTCTAGCACTTCACAACAAGTCATTCGATCTGTATTGCACGCATTTGCGGCACTGGTTGTTCACCATGCCGGAAGTTCAGACGAGAGCATCAGTGCTCCTGACAAAAAACTGTTGCATGATTTCTTCGACTTATTGGAGCAACACTTTACGGAAAACCGCAGTGTGCAGTTCTTTGTGGGAGAGCTGGCAACCACGGATAAGAAACTATCGGCAGCCTCACAAAAGTATGCGGGTATGAGTCCACTGCAGGTCATTCATAATCGCGTGCTCCTTGAGGCTAAGCGAATGTTGTTATTCGAGCAGCCTTCACACAAGGAGATTTCCTTTCAGCTGGGTTTTGACTCTCCCGCCTCGTTTTCTGCGTTCATCAAGAGCAAAACGGGCTTAACCCCCAGCGAGCTATCGCAACAGTTGGCGGAAATTCATAAGTAAACTGCGGGAATTTCAAACGTCTGCGGATTTACCTTCGCGCAACTTTGTGCCCATCAAAAGGGCAAAACGGAAAGCCTGAAAATTTCCGGGTGAATCACAAAAAACAGCTCTATATGAAAACACTACACCACCTGCTGGCAGCCATGATGCTTATCGTTGCTTCCGGTTCAACACACGCTCAAACCATCAATTGTGATTGGTTCACTGTGACGGGGCTTGCACCTGACACTTTAAATGTAAACAGCACGCTCATCAACATTCAGATGGTGGGTGGATTTTCCGATTTTATCAATTATCCCGTTATTTCTTCGGTCACGGATTGTACCGGCGATACAGTTGCGACGGGCGGTCTATGGTTTTTCGGTCAGATGGGCGGTACCACGCAAGGCTACCCTGTAAGCCAACTGGAGAACGATGTTTGTTTGCCCTTGACTATTGAGTTCGTATACGGCAATGAGTCATTCGAAAATGACACCTGTCTACTCACGTTCGATGGCACCAATCTCTGTGAGTTATTTAGTATCACCGGCATTGAACCCGACTCATTGAATCCGGGCTTTTCGAACATTCAAATTCAGATGGACGGTGATCCACTCGACCAGATCAATTACCCTCAAGTGATGACTGTTCAAGATTGCTTTGGAGATACGGTTTCAACCGGTGTTTTGACCTTTTTCGGTCAATTGGGACAGACCACTCAGGGCTATCAGGTTACAGCGTTGAGCGATAACCTCTGTTTCCCGATTACGGTTGAGTTTTTTTACGGTGATGAGAACGACTTTTTTCCTGAAGGCAACACCTGCCTACTCACCTATTTTGGTGCGGGATTAGCAGTTCATGATACGAAGAGAGATTCATTTAGTGTATTCCCCAATCCAACCACCGGCGAGATTCAACTTTCATGTCACGAATCCTTGACCGGCAAGACCTACTGCATAGTCGACATGACAGGTGCCATCGTCCTTTCAGGACTTGTTTTAACCACGAATGCACGAATAGATGTGAGTGCATTGACGCCGGGCGTTTATCTGTTGATGGTGGATGGATATGCGCACCGAGTGGTGAGGGACTAAGGGCGAAGGGCGAAGGGCGCGCATGGCAGCGCGCCCCTACCGTTTCACTATTTACTATTTACTATTTACTCTCCCCCATGCATCCCTTCCTCCAACTCTGTCGACCGTACACGCTTCTGGCACCGGGCGTTGGTATTGTGTGCGGGTCTTTGTTGGCGTGGAAAGAGGCCGCTGTCGAAATGAGTTTTTCACATCGCATTGCGTTACTGCTTATGGGAATGCTTTCGGCGATGGTGTTGAATGCGGCATCGAATATCATCAATGAGATTTATGACTTAGACATAGACCGCATCAATAAACCTGCAAGACCATTGCCGTCAGGCACAGTGACTATTCTACAAGCGAAATTCTATTCCGCTTCGTTGTATCTGCTGGCGATAGGTCTTGCGGCTTTGGTCAACACCACCTTTCTGCTGCTAGTTTGCATCGCAGCATTGGCCACCCTACTCTATTCGGTTCCACCATTTCGAACCAAACAGCATTGGTTATGGGCGGCGTTGACGATTGCTATTCCACGGGGCATGTTGTTGAAAGTTGCAGGATGGGCAGTCTTAGGAGCGATTGATCACCCGGAACCCTGGCTCCTTGGCAGCGTGTATGGATTGTTTCTGCTTGGAGCATCGGCCACTAAGGATTTTTCGGACATTAAGGGCGACGCTGCTCATGGCTGCAAGACGCTTCCCGTCACCTTTGGCGTGCATAAAGCAGCTTGGATGATTGCGCCCTTCTTCTTCCTGCCCTTTTTGTTGTTGCCCTTGGGTGTTTATCTTCATTGGTTCACCGGAAACACAACAATCATAACGTTGTTGGGAGCAGGCATGTGCTTGTGGGGAGGCTACGTTATTTACCTCATCTTACATAATCTGCAAGCCTTAGCCGACACTGAAAACCATCCCTCCTGGAAGCACATGTATTTGATGATGATGGTTTCGCAGGTGGTGTTGGCGACAGCGTATGTGCTTTGAATGGTGAATGGTGAATAGTGAATGGTGAACACGCGGGCGGATGCTCAATTTGTCATTTGTCACTTGTCATTATCATTCCTGTTTACAGTCATTGGTTGTCATAGCTTTTAGGTTGATTTTCGATTACATGACAGTTCACTTATTCAGCAATCGTTTGGAGGCCGCTGAAAGACTTATCCCTGTCTTGCGGGAGTATGTGGATGACCACACTATTCTCTTGGCCATTCCACGTGGTGCGGTGCCGATGGGGTTTCATATCGCGAAGGCATTGCACGTTCCCTTTGATATTTTACTGGTGAAGAAAATCGGATATCCCGGGAACCCCGAACTAGCGGTAGGTTGTGTGAGTATCGATGGCCGGGTGATTGATCCGGAGTTTGCCATTCGAAAGGAGTATATCGATCGTGAAACCAAGCGACTGCAGCACCTACTGAAAGAGCGTGAAGTTTATCTGCTAGGGAACCGAGAGCCTCTTTCTTTAGCAGAGAAAAGTGTGATCATCATCGACGATGGTATGGCCACCGGTAACTCCATGCTGGCCGCAGTACAACTGGTGCGACAGCAATCTCCGGCAAAAATTATAGTGGCTGTTCCGGTAGCAGCCGAAGGTGCCATCTCAAAATTGAAGGCCGCTGTTGATGAGCTCATTTGTTTACATGTGCCTGAAGACTTTCAGGCGGTCGGACAATTCTATGAAGACTTTTGTGAGGTAAGTGACACCGATGTAAGGGAATGCCTCTCGAAACTCAATTCACAATCAATCGACGTTGTTCAACCAACTTTCAACCACCGAAGGGGTGAGGCTAACAGTTGAGTTCATCGAACACTTCACCGGCGGCCTGCATAGCATTTAGCGCAGCAGGAAAACCGCCATACACTGCCAGTTGAATAATCAGTTCTTTAATTTCGGTTGCTGTGCATCCGGCAGTTAGTGCACCTCTGACATGAACTTTGAACTGAGGCCATGCCCCAAGAACAACCAATGCGCTCAACGTAATCAATTCGCGTGAGCGCATGTCAAGGCCGGGCCGAGAATATATTTCCCCGAATGGAAACGCCACGGTGAGCGCGGCTAAATCAGGAGAAACGGAACTCATCTGTTCGATAAGTTCACTCCCCTTTCCTTGCATTAAGTCGTCCAGCAGTTGTTTACCCCGAAGAAAGCGTTCATCTTTTTGGTGCATGGTGATCAAATTTGAACGCAGTTTAAGCATGAATTGCCTTCATCTCATCCTCTTAAAATTGGAGGTGAATTTTCTGCCTAAAACGCCTACTTTCGCTTCCACCAAAGACCGCTTTCTATGAAAAAACACTTCCTCATCCTATTGATTGCGCTGGCACTTGCCTCCTGCTCGGAGGGCATAAAATCAAAATACGCCATTGAAAACCTGGAGCTCACGGTTGAAGGGCCGCTCTTCGATGGGCCCAATACGCTTCAAGCCACACATGCTCTTGATCTCAGTCGTATAGATGCCGGTATGAAAGCCGAGCATATTGAATCGGTAAAATTGACGAAAGCATCGGTGAGCACCACTGACAGTGCAGCGTTCAACAGCGTTCGCAACTTTGTGCTTCAGCTGACCTCTGCCGATGCCAAAATGCAAAAGGCAGGTGTGCTCAATCCCGTTGCGAAAAACACATCCACCGTAGAACTCGCCCCTGCTGCAGAATCGGAACTGGCC
>JBKCDO010000141.1:0-6444 GCA_046304755.1 Flavobacteriales bacterium | reverse complement strand
TTATAGACCTCATGATGGGATGAGCCACCTCTTGCCATTTGTCCCAGGCGGGCAGGAAAGTGAATCGATCAAACTCAATCATCATGGCGTGAGCAAATTCATGCAAGCCCACGTGGACTTTATCGTCCGGATCTTCATGTCCCTCTTCAAAATGCGCCCAGGAAAGGAATAAGCGTCCATGCCCGAGGGTCAGTCCCTTGACTTGTTGCTCGAGGAGTTTGGAATAAAACTCCCGCGGGTACACCTCGATGAGTTCGAATTTCGGGAGATCAAAATTTCGACTCAGACCAAAGGTGAGACGAGCCAGCGTGGCGCTAATCACCACTTGATGCCTTGGAGTGACTTCAAATCCTTCCGCGCCGTGGAAGTGCTTTTTGGACATGATGACGTGCGTGCGCCACACAAAAATTTCCTTTCGTCGGGTAGACCATTGCTGCACAAAGGGAAATTCCTTCTCGATGACTTCTCGTGTGAATTGTGTGTCGATGTGTTTCCCTTGCTGATCGGATTCATTGGAATTGCCTTGATTGTATGGGAAACTTGAAGACTGATACCTGGAACGGGGGTCAACGCTTATGTCTACAGGACCTGACTTTTGAACGCCCATGACATTCCTTACCACAAAGTAAATTCCCACGATATAGAGAATGGTGACGAACATGGAGCGAAAGTATTCAATTTGGTTGAGGAAATTGGCATGTGATGACTGCGGCTATAGTATGAAATTACACGCTGTGAGAAGATGATGTCGCCCGTGCAAAAGGCAGAATGCATAGCTTGAATTCATGCGAATTCTGCGGAAAAATGGAATAACCATTGACGTTTGGGTAATTCTATCAAGGTTACTGATTGTATTATTCAACCGCAGAGACGCGGAGAGGGCGGCTCGCCAAATATCTCCTGTATCGCTTGCTGGACGTGCTTTTCCGAAGACCCGCTATTGACACGTTTATTATACGTAAATGCGGTGTTTTTCTTTAGAACAAAGGTAATATAATTCGGTAATTCGAGGTGCTTTTTTTTTGATTTTTTTTTACCGCAGAGACGCGGAGAGTAAAATGAAAAGTGGTGTGAACGTGCGGAAGCTTGTCACGAATACACGAATATTTGTGACATTCATGTGGTTTTGTTTTCGCTTTTGGCAGCAGCCATGAAGAAGATTGCAGCTTCGATTCTAGACACAAGAAACATGAAATGCCCGAACCAAAAATAGCCTATGCGGCTATATCTAGAAATCCACTTCTACACACGAGTTGATGATATCTGTAACAAAAACTTCAATTATTTGTTACAAAACAACTCCATTTACAACGCTAAGTACCTAAGCGCTTAGAATTTTATATATCGTGCATACATAAAACTTAACTCCTGAAAAGTGTGCTCGAACACACAAATAAGCCCTTAAAAGTTTGTTTGGATACATTTTTCAGGAGTTAAGTTGGGTTTCGGGGTTGGATTGTGACCTCAATTATCTCCAGTACCCAGTAACCAGTAACCAGTAACCAGTATCCAGTACCTACCCATCACTCATTATCTTGGCTATACAACTCCTTAAGATCCCAGTAGTTGTAGCTATTTCCATCATACATCCTGTTGAGGGTTTCTTCATCGACGTAAAAGCGCTCGACTTCTTTTCCATAGTAAATCCGCAAGAACAAATCATGCAGGCTAGGGAAAACAATGGCGTAGCCGTCTGTGAAGAATACATGGATGACATTGCCTTGTAAGTCAAAACGAATTTCGTACGACTCATCAGCTCGGGAAAGATGTTCGCTGTAAAACATAGGTGGTGAATTTATCATGAGCTATTGCTATCCGTTTGGAGTATGGCTCATCGAGTTAGTTTGAGCGAAAGAAGGGAACTCGATTGTAAGGGATTTACGATTTGAACAAATGTCAAGCTCCTATTTACTTATTTGCATTGCCTCAAAACAATTTGCTCCATTTGATTATAAGAGACACTATTACCTATTTTCGTAACATGCCCATCACCGTCGTCTGTGCCCTCATCATTCGAAATAACACCGTGCTTTGCGCGCAGCGCAGCGAGCGCATGGCCTTGCCCTTGAAGTGGGAGTTTCCGGGTGGAAAGTTGGAAGATGGTGAGGCGGCTGAAGATGCTTTGAAAAGGGAAATCATGGAGGAGCTGTCAATTGACATTACCGTCGGCCGGGCAATGAATGTGTCGGAATACACCTACGAAAATGGACGCACGATTCGACTTCTCCCCTATCTGGCAACGATGGCGAACGATATGGAGCCTGTGGCGAACGAACATGCCGAACTTCGGTGGGTGAAGGCCGCTGATTTACTTGATCTCGATTGGGCTGCTGCTGATGTGCCTATCGTGCATGAATACTTGAAACTCCAATGAAAGAAGGCTTTTACGAGAAGATTATAACGCAAGGTCTGCAGCGTGAAATTGAAGCGCTCAATGGATACCTCATGCAGCGAACACCTTTTGGTAAAGCTGACGGGCCTGTTTTCATCGGTAGGTTCTTTCAAGCCATCATTCAACGTGCCTTTCATCAACTTGCTGGAGAGCGCGACGAATTGGCTAAAGCGAAAATCATTGAGCTCACCAATTCACTCATTGGCGTAATAGCTACTCACCTGAGAGATGACGAGTACTTATTCGAATCCATTGATCCTAAAGGCGAAATTCTTCAGGCAGCTTTTGATAAAGCCTATTTCGGGCAATCGGACTTAGCTCAACACTTCAAGGAAATATTCCCCTTCACAGGACTTTCAGAGTCAGAATTATTCACGGGCAGCAAAGCGGGTATAAGCCTAGAAAGTGAGCTCAAAAAGGAAATGCTCACCTCAGACGAGGTGTGGTGGCTTGTTTCGTTCGTGAAGTTTGAAGGGGTTCGACTCTTTGAGCAAGTACTCCGCAAATTGGAAGAAGATGGCAAAAGGGTGCGCATCATCTGCACTGTATATATGGGGGCAACCGATGTGAAGGCCATCGATTTCTTGAGTCAGTTTTCGAATGTCGAATTGAGAATATCTTACAACACCAAACACGAACGACTTCACGCTAAATCCTACCTTTTCATCCGTAATTCAGGATTTCACACGGGCTATATTGGCTCGTCCAACATGAGTCGATCGGCCTTAACCAATGGCCTAGAGTGGAATTTGAAAATAACGCAACAGGAAATTCCGCATATCATCAATAAATGTCGAAGCACGTTTGAGACCTATTGGAATGATCCCAATTTCGAACTGTACGATCCACAAGTCCATCGGGAAAAACTGGTTGCTGCATTAAGCTCCGGACAGCGATCGACGGAAGACGATATAATATCCAGGTTCTTCGATATTTACCCCTTCCCCTATCAGCAAGAGATACTGGACCAACTCGCCTACCGCAGAACCCTTGGTGAACATCGGAATCTGATAGTCGCGGCCACGGGAACGGGTAAAACCGTCATGGCTGCGTTTGATTTCAAGAGCTTTCTTAAATCAAACCCGCAGGCAAAATTTCTATTCGTCGCCCATCGAGAGGAGATATTACGGCAGGCACGCTTTACATTCCGCCATGTGTTGCGTAACAACGACTTTGGCGAACTCTGGTTTGGTGGCAACGAACCAAAGTCAATCAACCAAGCGTTTGTTTCCATTCAAACGCTCAACAATCGAATTGAAAAACTGGATATAGCGTCTGACTACTATGATTATATAATAATCGATGAGGTCCATCATAGCGCCGCCTCCTCCTATCAAAAACTGCTTGAAAAATTCACTCCGAAACTCCTGGTTGGTCTCACAGCTACCCCGGAAAGGCATGATGGAAGCGATATTTCCAAGTACTTCGGTCATACCATTTCAGCAGAGATACGTCTGGCGGAAGCGCTTAATCGCGGCCTGCTCTGTCCATTCCAATACTTCGGTGTAACAGATCATGTCGACATCTCCCGTGTATCTTGGAGAAGAGGCCGATATGTAGTCGAAGAGCTTGAACTATTGTATAGCGAAGATGATCGACGTGTATCAGATATACTTCGCAATTGCGACAAGTATTTGAAGGATATTCAGCAAGTCAGAGCCCTCGGTTTCTGTGTTTCCAAGCGGCATGCGGCATTTATGGCCGACCGCTTCACCGCGAAAGGACTTAAAGCCGCGCACTTGACCTCCGACAATTCGGAAGAGCGAAATGTGCTCATGCAACAGCTTAAGACAGGTCAAATCAACTATCTCTTTGTTGTCGATCTATTCAATGAAGGGGTGGATATACCCGAGGTTGACACTATCCTCTTCTTAAGACCCACCGAAAGCTTAACCATTTTCTTACAGCAACTCGGTCGCGGCTTGCGATTGCATGAAGAAAAAGAATGCCTCACTGTGCTCGACTTCGTTGGGCAGCAGCATGCCGAATATAGTTTTGAGCACAAATTCCGGGGAATGTTGGGCAAGACGCACACACGTATTCGAGAGGAAATTGAAAACGACTTTCCGCATCTTCCTTTGGGTTGTTCTATTATACTAGAGCGAACTGCAAAGGAGGGCATACTTCAGAATATCAGCAGAACGTATAAAGGCGGTGTTCAGACTATTCTCAAAGCGATCAATCGGTTCAAACAAGAATATACCCTGCCACTGAGCTTGCGGAACTTCTGTGAGTACTCCGAAATGGGCCTCCATAAAGTATACGGATCCAAACTTTTATGGCATCAGCTTGTGAGCAAATCGCAAGGAATGGAGGTAAATCCAAGCAGGTTGCAAGAAAGAATTGCCAGTATGCTTGGCAACACGTGGTTATCAACCGAGAGTGCCAGTTATTTCCAGTTCGTGAAATCGTATTTATCGGATAAAAGCTGTGATTACGGTTTACCGGAGAACCAGCAGATGATTACGATGTTTTATATCGACGTGATGGATGAGGCCCCGGCTGTTGCATCTTACGAGGAGATTACGAAAAGTTTGGATGAGCTGTTCAACGATAGCGCAACAGGCTCGGAGCTCATCGAATACTTGGACCTAAGGATATCGCAACTCACCAACCTGGAAAAACCGTTTATTACTCGTTTGCCATGTGCACTTCGCTTGCACGGCCGATACACGCGCAATCAAATTCTTGTCGGATTCTCCGAATCCAAACTGAATAAACTAGCCACAAGCCGCGAAGGCGTGTACCGCATTGCACATGCCCAAATTGAATTGGTGTTTGTGACGCTCGACAAAAGCGATTTCAAG
Organism: Flavobacteriales bacterium; assembly: GCA_046304755.1. Classification (GTDB taxonomy): domain Bacteria; phylum Bacteroidota; class Bacteroidia; order Flavobacteriales_D; family Sanyastnellaceae; genus JAIBBG01. The sequence continues at coordinate 1,245 of JBKCDO010000141.1, read as the reverse complement.
CACAGTCCCACAACGATGTATCTCGACTACTTCATCAGTGAACAGCTATTTCACTGGCAAAGTCAGAACAGTACTTCACCAGAAAGCCCCGTTGGCCAGTCGTACATTCACCAATCAAATAACAAAAAGGAAATTCTCCTTTTCGTTCGCGAGGCTACAACCGATGAAAACGGCAATCGAATGGCATTTATATTTTGCGGGCCTTTGCACTACGTTTCGCACGAGGGAAGTAAACCCATGAGTATTACCTGGCGTATGTCAAGCCCGCCCCCGCCGGAGTTATTGAACGTGGGAAGGAAGTTGGCGGTGGGATGATTTCTAATTTTAGCAGCATCTTACACGACCAAGAAAATGCATCTAAATTAATTTCTTCTAAAAACTCCAACTGACGTTTTTAGAAGAAAGGTGATTTTAAAACTTTCTAACCGCTCTTACATCGAATAAGCTGAATTTACTACCATTATCATTAGAATAACCTTCTCTGAAATGAAACGTCCAAGCCTCGTCAATATAAGCTTCCGTACTACTCCAATAAATTGCATTGAATGGCAATAAGTGAGATCCGGTTATACCTGATAGTGCTCTATTAACATCAAAACGATTGCTCCATAGTAAACTTAGCTCATCCAAGGCCGGCAAATACCAGTCAGCATAACCTCCATTATTAGAATTGAAACATAAATCTGCAGCACTATCTAAATGACCAATTTGACCCACAATGGCAATTGAATTACTCATCCCATCCCATGAACTTTGCGCTGAAGCACCTATAAGAGATTGATTAACATTGCTCCAGGGTTGGTCGTTACTAAGTTCGACAGGATCCACAATTAAACCGTGTTCATTGCCTTGAGCATCCCGCCATAAATGAAAAACAACGCCACCACCATATATTTCCCCAATGAAGTGATTAAAACTGCCATCACCTTCAGAATTAAGAATAGATCCTGCACTCTTTGCATAAAGTGCATAAGGAACACTCAGTAATTGTGTGGTACCAATTGTTTGAAAATTCTCACCACCGGTTATATCCATCTCAACCTTTAAAAAGTAGTTGTCTGAACTCCAATCAATAGAGTCTATAGAACCGAGTTGTGCAGAACCTGCTCCAATAATCACTTTTATTAGCCCATTTTCATCAGAAGTTATTAAGTGATTTTCAATGTATTCCGCCAATCCGGAAGGAGAAGTTCGAATAATTGAAAACCGAAGACCTATCAACGAATTTGAAATGACATTACCAGT
>JBKCDO010000140.1:0-5287 GCA_046304755.1 Flavobacteriales bacterium | reverse complement strand
CTCACGGGCAATCGCATCATCAAAGTATTCAATGCGGAGAAGCAATTTCGGCAGCGCTTTGATCATACGAACGATGGTTACTTCCGCTTGATGCATCGCTTGTATCGCCGCGAGTATTTGAGCTCACCAATGAGCGAATTCATCTCGCTCATTGTGATTTCGATTCTGCTCTTCGTTGGCGGTCGCATTGTCATCAGTGGGGAAATGGGCGGGGAGCTGTTGATTGGTTATCTGGTCGTCTTTTCACAAATCATCCAGCCTGCACGTGCTTTCAGTGACGCGATTTTCAAAATCAGCAAAGGAGCAGCATCGCTCGAACGCATCAATGAAATTCTCGACGCACCGCTCACAGTGAGTGATCCTGTGGCGCCCAAGGAGCTTAACGCATTCAACAGTCGCATCGAGTTCAAGAATATTCGCTTCGGCTATTACGGCGACCCTGTTATTCACGATATCTCCTTCACCATTGAGAAGGGCCAAACCGTTGCGTTGGTTGGCCCCAGTGGTAGCGGAAAAAGCACGTTGGCTTCTTTGCTCGCGCGTTTCTACGATCCGATAGAAGGGCAGGTTCTCATCGATGGTATTTCCCTGCGCGATTGTCGCGTGGCTGATGTGCGCAGTTTGATGGGCTTTGTTTCGCAAGAGTCTATACTGTTCAATGATTCCATCAAGCACAACATTGCGTTGGGTGAGAATGCAGAGCCGGATATGAATCGCATCATCCAAAGCGCGCGCATGGCGAATGCAGAAGAATTCATTGCCCCGCTACCTGAACAATACGAATACAATGTTGGCGATGGCGGCAATAAACTCAGCGGTGGACAAAAGCAACGACTGGCCATCGCGCGGGCTCTCTACAAAAACCCGCCGATTCTTATACTCGACGAGGCTACATCAGCGCTCGATACGCAAAGCGAGCAACTCGTGCAGGATGCTATCTACAAGTTGATGGAAAATCGCACTTCGCTGGTGATTGCCCACCGACTGAGCACCATCAAGAAGGCCGACAAAATCATCGTCATTCAATCGGGCACTATCGCCGAGCAAGGCACCCACGAGGAGCTCATGGCTTCGGGCGGTGTGTACAAGCGGTTGGTGGAGATGCAGAATTTTGGGTGATTAAAGAGTGGCGAGTGGCGAGTGGCGAGTGGCGAGTGGCGAGTGGCGAGTGGCGAATGGCGAATGGCGAATGGCGAATGGCGAATGGCGAATGGCGAGTGGAATAAAATCGCCATAAGTTATGTCTTTCAGGAATAAGGTTTTTTTGTTGGTTGATCTTGTTTTGCTTTCTGAAACAAAACATTAGAATATGAAACAGGATTTAAAAGGACCACTGCAGTCAAAGTCATTTGTTTTTGGAGTGGATACTTATCGACTTTGTGCTGCAATTTGGGAATCCGATAAGGAGTGGATTCTAACGCGTCAATTGATGCGCTCCTCGACGTCTATTGGAGCATTGTGTGCAGAATCCGAGCACGCACAAAGTAAATTAGACTTCATCAACAAACTATCTATCGCTCGCAAGGAATGCAATGAGTCCAAGTATTGGATTGCCATGATGCTTGAGGTTGGTTTACTCACTGAACATGTGGCCGATAAACTGGGAAATCAAGCGGAAGAACTCATGCGTCTGCTAACATCCAGTATCCGAACCGCACAAGCAAACCTGAGAAATTCAAAAGGCTCATAAAGCATTAGCCTCACTCGCCCTTCGCCACTCGCCCTTCGCCACTCGCCCCTATTACCTCACAACGAATATACTCCCTTTACTACGCGCCTTGCTGAGCGCTTCTTGCTGATTGTAGTCCAGCGCCTCAATCTGCCAGGTGTAAACACCATTCGGCAAGTAGTAGTCGTTATAACCGCCCGTCCAAACGTCTTCGGGGTCGGAGGTTTCAAATACCACTTGGCCATAGCGATTGAAGATCCGCAGTGTGTATTGGGTCAACCCATTAGCGTAAACTCGGAACACATCATTCAATCCGTCGCCGTCGGGGGTAATTGCCGTTGGGGCGAAGATGTACACGCAGTCGACTTTGATGTTGACCGTATCGCGAGCTTCGCATTCATTGAGGTAGCTGACCATCACCAAATCACTCGTGCGGGTCGGTGTAGGGATGACAACCGTATCGCCGTAAGTGAGTAAAATATTGTCCAGTTCCCAGAAGGTTGAATCACCGGTGGTAGTTCCATAGAGCAGCGTGTTGTCTTCACAATCACTGTAAAAATCATCGCCGGCATTCATCACTGGATAAGGACTGAAGTAGACACTCACCGTATCAGTTGTGTCACAGCTGACCAAATGCGCTGTCACAATATAAATACCGGTATTGGTGACGGTCAAGGTATCTCCGACGATACCGCCATTCCAGGAATAACTCACAAAGTCACCATCAGGAATAATGAGCACAGAGTCACCCACACAGGCTGTGTCTTTACTGGCAAACGTTTCGATATCCAGCGACATCTCCAAATCAACAGTGATGGTATCGCTATAAATTTCGCAGAAGCCATCAATACTCGCTGTGTAGTAGTATTCGCCATCTTGAGTAGCTGTTATGGTAAGGCCAATTTCGCCCGGAATGGCAACGCCATTGTAGTACCATTGAAATTGAAGGCCATTCGAAACAGCCAAAATCGGATGCTCATCCTGACAGGTAAACAGCGTATTGTTTTCAGCATAGGGCGGGGGTGTCCAGCTGGCTATAGTGGCAAAGTCGTGCTCAACAATATCAACGGGGACAGCAGTTTCAGCTGTACATCCATTGTCTTCGGCTTGGAGGGTAATGGAAGCACTTGCCGGTTGACTATACACGTAGTTAAGCGTCTGTCCGATTTCTCCCGCGATCGCCGCTCCGTTCAATAACCACTGATAGGAATTGTGCGTGTTGACGGATGAAAGAATCACTTGATCATCCGGACACAAATCCAGTGGACCGGCAGGGTCAATTTCGACTACAGGATAAGCAAAAACTTCAGGCGTAATGACTAGCGGGTCGCTCACACAAATCCCTTGTGTCACGATGAGTTCAACTGTAATGGAGCCAACAGCTATGGTAGGGATGGTTATCGAGGATGCAACAGTGCCGGAAGAAACACCGTCAATCGTCCAGCTGTAGTCGGTAAAACCGGGTGCAGCCTCCAGCACAATCGAAGGATCATTGACGCACGCAGTGGTATCCGGATTGACAAACGAAGCGACGGGTGTTGGAAGCAATTCAACATCGATTTGATCCGAGGTTTCATTGCAAACACCTGTTGCAGAGGTAACATTGACTGAATAAATACCGTCGTTCGTTGGAATGTAGGTCGCACTTGTGGCTGATGGAATGGGTGCAGAGTTCAACAGCCATTGGATGCTTGAACCGGGAAGCGCATTAACCGTAAGAATTGGCGGTGTGTTGAGATCGCTGCAAAGTTGGAATATTCCGTTGGAATTGGGATTGACCGGCGCCGTAATGACCGGATCGCTGGCCTCAACAACTTCAATGAGAATTTCTTCCGTATCTGTAGCACCGCATCCATTTTCAACGGTCAACATTAATGATACAGTGTTTCCCGTGGCGGGCATAGCAAACTCGGCATTTGTGTAGGCCAATCCCGCGACGGTTCCTGCAACTGTTGCTCCAGTCCAGGAAATGTTGGTGACACCTAAACTTCCCGCTGCGCTGAAGTCAACCGGAGTATCAGAGCATACTGATGTAGTGGGCGAATCGATAACGGCCACAGGAACTTGTGCGTTGTTAGTTTCGCCCGGATTAGGATTGGGGTCGTTTAAAAAATTGGTATTCGTGCAGTCCAACGCGTTCGATTGGCCTTCAATGACGTTAATGGGAGAAATGTTCGGATCATTTGGATTAACTGAGAAATCGAGATTGAAGGTTGAGGTGCACGCACCAACGGCAACACTGCTGATAATGCCTGTACCCGAAGAACCGGGGCCAAAGGAACCTCCACCCCAAGTTACCCCATCGGTGAGTTGGCCTAAATTACCATATAAAAAGATTTGCTCTGCAGTGTTGTCGAATGACATTGTCAAGGGAGTATTCGAACTGCATCCGCACGAAGCCCAATTCAAATCAGGGCTTGTCAAGCCAACGGAGGATCCAATGGTGAACGTTCCTCCTGCCGGTATTGTTGTAGGGCTCGGGATTGTCAGCACAACATCGCCATCGGAAATCAACATACAGCTGATGTCAATGTCAGCACCTGTCGGATTATAAAGCTCAATCCATTCGCTCGAGTTCGGTGGAGTCCCGTCCGAACCCGTCGGATCTACCATTACTTCATTAATAATCACCTGCCCAACCGCACGGTTTGTTAAGGCAGTGCAAACAAGTATGAAAGCAGCGGCAAAGGAAAATATCGATCTCACAAAACGCATATCAGGTGCAACTCAGTTAAAAAATGGTGCGCGAATTTCGTATAAACAGACCAATTTTCAGCAGGTTGGTTGCATTTAATGGATAAATCGTCGCCTTTGTGACGCAGGTTACCGAAGTGAAGCGAATGGCATGATTAAGTTTGCCGCATGAGTACATCCAAATCAGCGCTGGCCGCCATGCTGACCCATCAATGCCCCGTGTGTAGAGAACACTCGATTTACGTTAATACGGCCGTCTACACCTTCAGTGAACTTGGAAGCATGCATTCGGAATGTCCCAACTGTAAGGCGAACCTGGTTCCGGAAACCGGTTTCTACTTTGGAGCGGCTTATGTGAGTTGGGCCCTGACCGTGGCGCTGTGGGTCTCAGTGCTGGTGGCCTTGAAAGTTTTCGATGCACTCGGATGGATGGAATTCGGATTCTTAACGCATCCCGTAACATTTCTTTCGGTGGGAATGGTGGCTACCGTGATTGTCTTTCCTTACCTCTTCAGGGTATCACGCAGCATTTGGGCCCATATGTTTATCAAGAAAAAAGCGGTGACTCAAGAACCGTAAATCTTACGCGTACTGTTGAGTTTGAAGGTCGTTCCGTCCCAAACTCCCCACGATTCACCGCTCATCCATTCTCCTAAATTGATGTATCGCGAAGAGGCCGACAGGGCATGATCAATCGGCAAATGGCGGTGACCAAAAACGAAGTAATCGAAGTGCTCTTTGGCCAATTCTTCTTTGCAATAGGTGATGAGCCATTCGTGTTCTGCACCCAGATAAATCTGGTCTTTGTGGCCCGTGGTGCTGCGGCTATAACCCGATAATGAGCGCGCCAGCCATATACCGAAGTTCGGATGCAGGCGGGCAAACAGCCACTGACACACTTTGCTGGCGAAAATTCTCTTGATG
>JBKCDO010000139.1:0-1397 GCA_046304755.1 Flavobacteriales bacterium | reverse complement strand
CGATAACAATCTTGCTGAGGCCAACAAGCTTTCGAAAGAAATCGGAGATCTCTTCAAAAGTGGAAAAAAAGACGAAGCAGATGCAGCAAAACCCAAAGTTGCCGCACTAAAAGATGCTGCCAAGTCTCTTGAATCGACATTGCAAGAAACAGAAGAAGCACAAAGGCAATTACTCTATACCATTCCCAACGCTCCGCATGCGAGCGTGCCGCAAGGAAAAACGGCGGATGATAATGTCGAGGTGTATAGCTGGGGCACTCAACCCACGCTCGGTGAAGGCAAAAAACCACACTGGGAATTAATCGAAGAATATGACCTCATCGATTTCGAACTCGGAACAAAAATTACGGGCGCGGGATTCCCGGTTTACAAAGGACAAGGAGCACGTCTGCAGCGAGCGCTCATCAATTTCTTTCTCGATGAAGCCACGAAGGCCGGCTACCGCGAATTTCAGCCACCACACCTGGTGAACGAGGCGAGCGGTTTCGGCACAGGACAGCTTCCCGACAAAGAAGGACAGATGTATCATGTCGGCGTAGATGATCTCTACTTGATTCCGACAGCAGAAGTTCCTCTCACCAATCTTTACCGCGATGTGATTCTCAAAGAAGATCAATTGCCGGTGAAGATGACGGGCTATACGCCATGCTTCCGTCGAGAAGCCGGTAGCTGGGGAGCTCACGTGCGTGGACTCAACCGCCTGCATCAGTTCGACAAAGTCGAAATCGTTCAGCTTGTACATCCGGATCAATCGTATCGCATCCTGGACGAAATGGTAGAGCACGTGAAAGGCATCTTGCAAAAACTCGAACTGCACTTCCGCGTGATTCGCCTGTGCGGTGGTGATATGGGATTCACCTCAGCCCTTACTTATGATTTCGAAGCCTGGAGCGGTGCACAAGAGCGTTGGCTGGAAGTGAGCTCGACGTCGAACTTCGAGACATTCCAAGCAAATCGCCTCAAGTGCCGATTCAAAAACAGCGATGGGAAAACACAATTGGTGCACACCCTCAATGGCAGCGCACTCGCCTTGCCGCGCATTGTTGCTTCATTGCTGGAGAACAATCAAACAGCAGAAGGCATTCGCATCCCTGCAGCTCTGGTGCCCTACACCGGCTTTGATATGATCCGCAAATAAGGCTTTTTGAGAAATTTGGGAGCTACTCGCGCGCACGTGCGCGCGTCCATCCCTTACTTTAGCTGCAATGCGTAATTCGTCATTTTTCGGTGTACTTGTTCTCGGCCTGCTCATGGCCGTGTTCAACGCATGCTCCGAACCGCGCGATTTTACTAAACACCTGCGCGCACTGGATTCATTGCAAACAACCTTGACCAACACCGAGGCGGAACTCAATGCTGTTCTGCTTTTCCCCAAGGATTCCATCACGGCTGATTTG
>JBKCDO010000138.1:0-10047 GCA_046304755.1 Flavobacteriales bacterium | reverse complement strand
GGACCGAAGGTGCCGAACGAAGGCGTTGTTGCCGGCGTAATCACGATGGTCGATGTAACGCTCGAAGCACACTGTCCTGCGGCAGGCGTCAAGGTGTAGGTCGTGGTCGCTTGGTTGTTGATGGCCGGCGACCAGGTTCCTGTTATGCCATTGGTCGACGTGGTCGGCAGTGCAGGGATGGTGCTACCGGAGCAGTACGGACCGAAGGTGCCGAACGAAGGCGTTGTTGCCGGCGTAATCACGATGGTCGATGTAACGCTCGAAGCACACTGTCCTGCGGCAGGCGTAAATGTGTAGGTCGTGGTCGCTTGGTTGTTGATGGCCGGCGACCAGGTTCCTGTGATACCATTCGTTGACGTTGTTGGCAGAGCAGGAATGGTGCTACCGGAGCAGTATGGACCGAAGGTGCCGAAGGTGGGGGTAGTTCCCGGAGTTACGGTTACTGTTGCTGTGGCCGGGCTGCTTGGGCAATAGAAGTTTTCATCGCCTGTGCATGCGCCCTGCACATAAGAGGTAGCGCCATTGATGAAAGCAAAACAACCATTCAAGTAAGTTACACCATCACATCCGCAAACAGGGTCTGGTATTGAAGCACAAAACACATTGATTGGAGGATTTGGATCAATGCAATTCGCTGATGCAATGACACTATAATTCCCCGGAACATTCGTATTAAATGACGCCACATTACCCGGATTAACGGCACCTGCAGGAACAGTCCATACGAAATTGTAGTCGCCCGCCGGTGTAACGGTTGCTGCAATATTGGCGATACCGTTACCACAGATAGTAGCATTGTTAACTGTAACGGTTGGTACTACATTAATGAGGATTTCGGTGGAGTAGGAGGAAGCGCAAGCACCGCTGTTCGGCGTGAACGTGTAGGTCGTTGTCGCTTGGTTGTTGATGGCCGGCGACCAGGTTCCTGTTATGCCATTGGTCGACGTGGTCGGCAGTGCAGGGATGGTGCTACCGGAGCAGTATGGACCGAAGGTGCCGAAGGTGGGGGTAGTGTTACCCGGAGTGACTGTATATGCGCAGGTAGTGGATATGTAGGGGCCTCCAAAAGCATCACCCACCTCGCAGGCCAAAGCAGAGACCGTCACTATGCATCGATAGTACATCGTGAAGGCAATGTTGGTTGGTGGATAATAAGTTGTCGAATTAGCTCCTGGGATTAACGAGAACGGTCCGTTTGGCAATTCGGAAACATACCAGCTAATGAAATAGTCGGTGCCGCTAACACCCACAGTTAAAGGAGTGTTATTGCTGTTTTGACAAGCAGTTACTGCGGGCGGTAGGTCAGTGATAAGCTCAGGGATGATGCAGCACGCCAGTTGTGTGAAGTTCACGGGACTAATTGAAGGAGCTCCTGCAGCAGAGAAGACCGCAGTGAGTGTGCAATTGGCAACGCTGTTTGTAGCCAAGTCAATCGTAAAATCCATGACGTTATCAAACGGTGCGCTGAGCACAACAGATCCTCCGCAGCTTGAAGTGATTGTCAGGGTTCCGCTGCTTGGCGGATTGGCCACATGCACTGATCCAAGCAATATGAAGAAGTAGGATTCGCAGAATGTATTCTCAATTGCGATAAAGTTACAATTCGCGCCGGTGCTCGTTCCTTCGCACATACAATCAGCAGTGATAATGTCATTAATGGTGCAAGGGTTATTGTCGTCGCAGCTATTCCCCGTTCCTACGTAAACGGTTAAGGAGTCGGTGTATATGCCATCGATAAATAATGGAATTTCAGCTGATGGTGCGCCGACGTTATAGCTCGAAATACCTGTACAATAATTGATGTTGGTATATAAATCGAAATACCAATTGAAATTTCCATAGTTAATGGGTGAGTAGGGTATGTTTGGGAAATCCGCGAAGTTGTAATAATCAGGATCATTGCAAGCTATGAATTGAGGACCCAATTCCATAGTGTAATAACAAGGCGAGCAATAACTATGAATGAACTGGTTGCAGTAAATCAAACTACTTTCATCAAAACAATGGGTTTCTGAGTTGTTGCAGCTCTCATAAGCCATGGTAACTAGATATTCGGTGGTTTGTTGGGGCGAGACTTGTATAGTGGGTGTATTCTCTCCTGTTGTCCATAAATAAAGAATATTAAGGGAGCTATCAAAAACTCCGATTTCTGTTGATTGACCCCAGCACAGGGCGTCATCAGTTGTTGTAATGGATGGCAGCTGTTCAACCCAAACTCTAATGGAGTCCGAATAACTAACGCAATTGCCGATAGTATAATTGAAGTAATACGTAGAGTCGCTACTTGGGCTTACAAGTATTATGGGATCTGTTTGGCCGGTCGACCAAATAAAATCACCACCAATAGTACTCACAAATGGAGTAACGATGGCAGTGTGACCTTCACAAATGTATTTGTCATTGGTATAGCCAATAAAATCATTTCCATTGATAACATGAACGGTATAATCGGGGGTGTTTTTGAAGCAACCTTGACTATCAGTGATTGTTGGTCGATAGCGAGTTGTTCCTGCTTGATTCGTAGGAGGTATATATGAATATGAATTGGCACCCGCAATTGGAGAAATTGTTCCATTTGATCCTACGATGTTCCATTGCACATTATATACCCCGGCTGGATTAGTCACAAATGCGTTAATCGGATTTGGGATTTCTCCGAGACAATAACTGTAGTTATCGTTTCCAATTTGACCATTCGCTGAAGAGCAACAAATCGGAGTCGTGAAGGTTGCCGGTGTAATGTCAATTTGTGTGTTTCCGATAACGGAAGCATTTACAGTGCACTGGCTATTGTCGCCCTGTAATCCATAGAAGTAGTGAGAGACAGTTGTTCCGGAGAACGATTCTATCGTGGCAGAGGCCCCGCAGGAAAGCTCTATGAAAATGTTTTGATTGGATACAGGGTTTTCGAAACGTACTTCGACATTTAGACTAAATGAGCTAGTTTGTGATTGATAAGGGGCGGTGCATGTAGGCGGATTGAGATAGACGTAATTAACCGAGCTTAATTGTCCTTCACAATTACACAGGTTGTTATAGATATCTCCTGATGTATTCGGATTTCCATCATCACAACTACCTCCAACAAAATAGCAGCTGCCGTCATTAACCGTTGCCAGTGGGGCATAGTTACAGGCTTCGATGTTTGTGCAACCGAGCACCCCGTCAACACACCCATTATTAGGCGGCAAATTCCCATTGCACACCCCGTATGGATCTACGTTGGTAGGAGCTCCCGGTATATCGCCGCAATCATAGCCCCAAGCGGCGCAGTTGAAGTTGACGGGTTCTCCTTGCCAGAAGAAGGTTCCGTTATCGGCAGTGCCATCTCCAAGCCATGTATACGCTCCTATGGAGTGAACATTTTGATCACAGTCACAAATAGTAGGATCGTTGCTGCAATCGGTAGTGTTGAAAGTGAATGTTTGACTAACACTACCATCATTTAGAACATAATATATTTCGTATGTGCTGAAAGTATCGAAGCCTGTAAAGAAGGTATAATCACCGGTTGTTCCGAACACATTGAATGCGTAGGTAGTATCATTAACATTATCCACGATATAGATCGAGTCAACTACACAATCTCCTGTATAATAATAATAGACCCGTGCAGTTGGTAAAATGTCACCATCAATTGTATACAAACAGGGTCGCTGCATAACGAATATTTCAAGGTTGTCGCAGTTACTATAAATGCACGACCCATCGTCTATTGTCGCAGTTGGGTCGTAGTTCGTTGCCAAAGGATCGGTACAGCCTGTGCCTGTTGGCGTGCCGATGCATTCGCAAGCGGCATTGTAAACATCGTTGATGGTTTGAGCATTCAAATCATTGCAGATTGCTCCTGGATAAACATTCGCATTGCTGTCGTGGCAATCTGTATTGTCCGTTACAAATCCATCCGGTGCTCCGGTGCAGGATTGCACAGAGAAGTTCGGATCGCCGTAACCATCGCCATCGGCATCGAGGTAGTAGGTTTCGCCCGGAATTACGTCAATGGTGATTTCATCGAAACAGGTAAGGCCATTTTCAGTAATCGTAACATTGTAGGTCGTCGTTGTTTGAGGGCTCACGCTGATGGACGGCGTGTTCTCTCCCGTAGACCAGAGGATGTCATATTGAGATTGATAGGTTGACGTTGTGTAATTGGACAGCGAGCTTCCTTCAATATATTGGAATACGGGTGTGCTTATTAATGGGTAACCCGATGGTCCATTATTTTCAGTGGTCGTAATGAGTGGGGTCGAAATCGTTTGATTGCTGCTATTGCCGTCGTCAAAAGTGATGTTTAAGTAATTCCCTGCAAAGGTGGACGATTCGAGTGTTTTGTCATAGATAGCGTCAATCTGTGTTCCGGAGAGCGTGCTGTTCCAGATACGGAAATTATCCATCAAACCGCTGTAGTTGTCATTGGGGTCATAGTTTGAATTCGTCAATGGATAGTTACCGGGATAACCCACGCCAAGAGCAAGTATGGGAGCTACACGATTATGATTATTGAAAAAGTTCGTTCCATTGGGACGATAACCAACGAATTGCCCGTCGAGATAGACATTGAATCCATTGTTGATGTAGGCAACAGCAATATGATGCCAGCCTATAAGGGTTCTTTCGAAGGTGAATCGGGAGGCGAAAAAGTTACCGGAGTGTTCAACGATGCAAAGGCCGTTTGTTCCAACAGAGACTCCCGTGCCACGCAGGTTCGGGTTGAGGATGAAGCCTGGGAAAACAGCGAAATTCTGACCCCATACGGCTTGCACATTCACCCCTCCGGTCCGCTCCGGAAGCAATGTTATGGTGCGCTCGGTGTTGAACCAAAACTCATAGGTGAAGTTGTCAATAATCGATGTAGCGGAATAAGTGTAAGGGACAACTACCTTTTGAGTTAAGCTATTGGTGAATTGCGCTACGCGGTTTTCATAGTTCGATTCAATTCCTGTGGAAAGGACAGTTGACTCACCTGCACAAACAGGGTTTATTGTTGCCGTAATTTCACATGACTCCGAAAAGTCGCAGATACCATTGTTGTTTTCGTCAATCAATGTTCCACTGCAGGTGCAGTCCGCCTGAATAATATCATTCAACGTGCAGGCATTTCCATCATCGCACGACGAAAGTGCATTCGGATATATGGTTGCAGATGCTGATGAAGTTACTCGGTAGTCGTTGCACGAACCGTTGTAGAAAGAGGTAAATCCGTTGCATCCATTGCTGAATGCAGGTTGGTTGTCGCAGGTGCAAACCTCCCAATAGTATACACTAAAACAATAAGGGCAGTTGAACCACCATTCGTATAGCGATCCGCAATAGATGTCAAATTCCGCATTGTAACAGTCTTCATTATTTAGTGGACATTCGGACGTTTCAAAAGTCACTGTATAGGTAGTAGTCTCATTTGCATTTACGATGATGCTTGGTCCGGTTTCTCCGGTAGACCATGTAAATGTTCCATTCGAAATACTTGATGTGGCCGTTAAAACAACGGGTTCATTGCTGCAGCTTACAGTTGGGGTCACCTCCACGGTTGGTGTTGGCAGTACCTGCACATGAATGGTATCGGAATATGCAATACAACTACCTAACGTGTAAGAAAATGGATAGGATTGACTTGATTGAGGCTGCACTTCAAGAGCAATTCCATGACTGGTGACATATCCTTCATAGTTGTACCATGTAATATTACCGGAGGTTATAGAGACATTAGGGAACAGGTTAGCACTGTAGCCGGGACATATAGTTAAGTCTTCCACCGTTGCTGTGAAATCGCTGCCATCGATTACATGTACAATGAAATTATTTGAAGTTCTGCTACAATTATCGCCGTAGGATGCCACACAGTAATACGATTTGGTTCCCAAAGTTGAAGTAGGAGGCGTGAAGGTGTTTTGGGTGGCGTTGGGAATTGGAGTTGTTACACCAAGGTTGTTCACTTCATACCACTGATAGGTAAGGGCTAATTGACTAAAGACAAAGAACTCAAATGAGCTCGCTTGATCATTTTGACAGTAATAATAATTTTGAAAGCTTACAATGCCCGGGAAATACCAATCATATGCGTATTCATAGTCGTATCCGATGCAGCAACCGGGGGCACTGGTATTAAGGGTATCAATTATGCCCGGGCTCTCTGCAAAGTAGGCAGCAATCCAAACCGGTGATCCATCCGCAGGATACAATCCTGCATTGATGTATTCATAATTGCTCAATGGAGGATCAACCTGAATGATATTGCCGTAGGAAGTTTCAACGATTAGAGTGTTTTGACTGTTACCACTCGGAATTTGGACACTGAAGGACAAATTATAGAAGCCGTCGTTGCATCCGAAGTAAGGTTGGTTAATCGAGGGTGAGCAGTTTTGTTCTCCCTGACAAGTGCAATCCGAATTAATTATATCGTTGATAGTGCAGTTGTTGCCATCGTCACAAGTAGCTCCAATCAAGACACAACTTCCATCATCGATAATGGCAAGGCTATTATAGTTACAGGCGCCGGGATTGGTGCAGCCATTGGTGTTTTCAATGAGGCATGGTTCTGAGCAACTTCCAATAACTCTCACCATCATTGTTTTCAGTGTGCTTACATAACGAAAGCTCTTGTTGCTATATATGAGAGAATTTTCGACATCATTTCCACCTGAAAAGGATAGATAAAAGTTCTCATTGCAATGGACGCCAAAGAAATACGTTTTGCCACCTTCCAGAAAAAGTCCGCCGGGGAAGCCAAGACAAATGAACTTTGTTGTTGATGTAGTGCTCAGGTCTCCGGCTGTCAAAGTGTGCACTATGGTTGTTGACCCCGGAACAAGATTAAAGATGAAGTTCCCTGTTGCCGCATCGATGCCGTTGTATTCGTAAACTTGTCCATATATCTCAGCGCCAACGGGAGTGCCGGCGTGAATGGCGACTTGGATAGAATTGAAATTATCGGCTTGATTTATAAAAAAGGCATTGCCGCCATATTCATTTGAATCGAGTTGATAAGAGCCATAAGCATCGCCATAATCGTTGGCATACGTGCACTCGGTGACCGCAAAACGGGTGGAAGTTGTATTATCATCAAGATAAGGTTCAATATTTCCGGTGAATACAGTGTTTTCGATTTGATAGGTTCCAATAGCATCGGGCACATAGCCGGAAGTGATACTAATGTCGGGTTTATACAAGGGCCGAATGGAGTCAATAATGTTGCTTGTCCAGGTTCCTTGAAATACATTTTCCTTAAAAATTTCTGAGAATATGCCAACATTAAATGCCGTAGCTCTGCCTGTGTTAAAAACCATTGAATTCGATGTTACGGCATACACCTGGTTGAGCGGTATCATGGTATAAGGCAATGACGGTTCGCTCATGTACGGGTCGTTTGCACTTCCTACGTAGGTTCGTTCACTGGTAAGGTTGATGAGGTCACGATCGATGATTCTTACGTTATCAACTGCGTAACCGGATCCCAAATAATCGATTGGAGAGTTGGCTGCAGTGGTACCTTTATTCGACCAATAAAAGCGGATTTGAAGAGAGTTATTGGTATAAAATCCCAGATCAAGAATAACGGATTTCCAGTCGTCTTTGTGGGTAGGCAGTACAGTAAATATTCCTTGATTTACCGCATAAAAAATACTTCCCCAAGTGACACCGTTGTCGGTGGAAATTTTGATAAAGGCGTCATCGAAATTTTCAAAATCGGGGTTGAAGATGTTGAACGTAATGGCCGGATGTGGGATGTTTTGCAGGTTGATTAAAGGAGTTTGCAGATAAGAAGTATCGGCTGCGCAGTTGCATTGGGCATTTGCGTTTCTAAGACCCGCGAATTGTGTTCCCTCGCGAGGCTCAGTAACCGGCCAATAGCCCACAGAATTGGCTAAGGATTGGTTCCAAATCGCGAAGGATGGTCCGTTACCGTTGGCTGTAGAAGATGTTGACCACCCTGAAGGTAAGTTGCCGGGCAATGTTATGCTTGCCTCGAAGTCTTCAAAAAAATACTGCTGACTTTGAGCGCCGGCCTCGATACCGGATAATCCGAGACCTAAAATTGTAGTCAAAATGAGAGAAAAGTTGAGAAATGAGCATTGCTGTGCCAGTCTCCAATAGTGGGATTTCTTAGTCATGGTCAATTAATCGGTTAAGACCCCCGCTTTCGCAGGAAGTGTTGAGGTAATTAGTAGCGACGAATGTACATAAATAACGTACGTTCGTCAGAATAAACTTTAGCTTGGGCGAAAGTGAGGGGAGAGAGGCTAGGAAAAAATCCCGATTGAGAATTCGGGGTGGTTTTGTGAGAATTCGGACACAAAAAAAACCGGCTCCTTGCGAAGCCGGCCTGTCTGTGTCACCGTAGGGAGTCGAACCCCAAACCTTCGCATCCGTAGTGCGATGCTCTATCCAGTTGAGCTACGGTGACCACTTTTCGTCTGAAAATCAGTTCCTTTTCAGGATGGCTTTTCTCAAACGGGGCGCAAAGATAGTCCGCCTTTGTCGATTTGCAAATGTTTCTTGTGGATTGTTTGATTTAGCTGCAATGACGCAGGGATTGCGAGAGTTGAGAGAAATGGTGAAATGGTGAAATGGTGAATAGTGAATGGTATTGCGTCCCTCCTTCACCCCTCACCCTTCACCCCTTCCTTTTCAATTTGAGCTCAGTGAAATCAAAGTCCGGATTGTCGACCACCACCTGCAATTCCACAGGCTTGCCGTCGGCACCAAGCACAAAGGTCGCCTTGCCCTTGGGTAACATCATCTGCGTCGTCCAGCTCAGCTCAAAAGTGTCGTAATGCCAATGCGTGAGCTGCCCCTTGAATAGAGCTGTCGGCGCGAAGTCGATCTTCAAGCCGCCAAACGGCGTGAGCGGATTCTCGTCGATCGTGATGAGCACATCGCCATACATCTCGCTGCTGTAAACACCCGTATAACTGGCCAGCGGAAGCGACATGCGTGTTCCCTTTGCGCGCGCAGCCTCATCAGCTTCTTGCGCCTGTTTGGTCGCCGCTTCTTCTTCCTTTTTAAAGCCTTCGAACAGCGCTATCCAATCTTCCTTGGGTTCAATCAAGCGCCCTTTATTGTCGCGCTCCGTGAGGAACTCGTCCAAAATCTCATAGGTCAAACAACTGGGGGCCGAATTGATGCTGTTGGTCAGAATCACAAAACCCAGGTTCAGCTCCGGAACCATTACCGTCTTCGATATCATGCCATCATAGCCGCCTCCGTGACTGACCACCTTCACGCCCCTGTATTCCATCAATTCCCAACCCAGGCCATAGCCGTTGAAATGCCGCGATGGCATGTGCTCCCGCTGCCACTTGCTCACCGGCTTGGGCGTAATGTTTTCCCACATTTCATAGGATCGTTGCTCCTTCCAATATTCACGGCCATCCAGCTTGCCCTTGGCCAGTTGGAGGCGAATCCACTGTGTCAGTTCAGCCACCGACGCATTGATGCTTCCGGCCGGACCAATATTATCCCAGTTCACATACTCAATAGCCACGTGCTTACCCGCCACCGTGTTGTGCGGAGCGGCAATATCGTCGGAGGCTTTCGAACGAAAATCACCGTTGACCTTTTCATAACCGGTGATCGTTGTATTGGCCGTAGTCATACCCAGGGGCTTGAAGAAGTTCTCCGCAATAAAGGCATCCCAGGTCATGCCTGACAGACGCTCGACAATCAATCCCGCCGCCAGGTAGCCAATATTCGAATAGCCATATTGCTCGCGAAATCCGAAGCTCGGCTCCAGAAAACGCGCACGTTTCACCACCTCCTCGCGCGAATGCGTGGTTCCATACCAAATCAGGTCGCCGCTAAAGGTGTCGAGTCCGCTGCGATGACACAGCAAATCGCGAATCGTAAACTCCTCGCTTACATAAGGCGAATACAAGGTGAAGTAGGGGAGATACTTGCGAACCTTATCATCCCAGCGAATCATGCCGCGGTCCGCCAACATGGCTAATGCCGCAGCCGTAAACGCCTTGGAATTACTAGCTATGGCAAACAGAGTGCTGTCGGTGACAGGACTCCCGGAGGTGACACTCCTCACACCATAGCCTTTGGAGA
>JBKCDO010000137.1:0-26573 GCA_046304755.1 Flavobacteriales bacterium | reverse complement strand
TTGCCAAAACCACCGGCGAAACCGGTTTGCGCATCCAGAAACTCTAAACAAGTTGCCGTTAGCGTGGGTGATGAGCTGAACGTCCACGTTTGTCCGCCATTCGTTGTCTTTCCGAGTTGGGTGGTTCCTAACACATAACCTACCTGTGACGTTGGAAAATCGACCGCATACCAACCGCCTGAGGTAGCAGTTTGTCGGATATCCCACGTTTTTCCGCCATTGCTCGTTTGCGCAATGCCGCCATAGAATGTTCCGCCACCGGGCACTGCTACCGCTGTTCCTTGTGTGTCGGACGAAAACTGCATAGCACTGATACCGCCTCCTTGAATAGCATTTTTAATAACCGTCCACGAAGAACCGCTATCGGTGCTTTTGTAAATGTTGATTTTTCCCATGAGGTAGGCCGCATTGGAGGAGACATGGTCACCACAGAAAATATCGCCCGCACCCCCGCCCAAATCCGGCTGGCTCTGCCAGGTCTGACCGAAGTTGGATGTTTTGATATATGCTCCCATATTGCCGGCAGCATAGCCTTGGCCGTTAGGGTCTACATGCATGACATAGAAGTAATCGTTTGCAGCCGAATACACCTCATTCCAGGTGAGTCCGCCATCAGCGGTCTTCGCCATTACTCCTCCACTCGCAAAACCGGTGTTGGCATCGATAAAATGCACGTCCTGCAAACTAGCGGTGATACTTGTTGTGATGAGCGACCATGTATCTCCGCCATCGATAGTGCGCAGAATGGTTCCGTTCCAGCCTACAATCACGCCCGTAGTATCATCCGTGAAATGCACGCCATACAGGCGACTGGTGGCGGGGGTTGGAACGAGTGTCCAGGTTTCGCCGCCGTCAATTGTCTTGAGCACGGTACCACTTTCACCCGTAACAAACCCGGTTGTCTCGTTGATGAAATGAACGTTATACAACCAAGATGCAGTAGGTGGATTTACGTTTGACCACGTGTTGCCGCCATCGAGCGAGCGGAATAAATCACCATTTCCCGCGGTGATGAACAGCAGGTTTTCAGTTACCCATTGCACATCGGTGGGATTGCTATTCACAGCGGGTGTCCACATGCTTTCCCATGTTTCGCCGCCATCCATTGTGCGAAAAACACTGCGTGTGGCAAGAATAGCAGCAATACCGCGCTGTTCATCCAGGAAAGAACAGCCGCGTACCTCGCTGTTGGTTTTGATAGGCGTGAGGTATTCCCACGCTTGGCCGAGCGCAGACTGTAGGTTGAAAGCAATCAATAGACTAAACGCAGTGCTGCGCCACATCCGTTGTGTTGATGGAGTCGTGTGAAGCATGGTAAATGGCTTTTCCGTTGCGAACAACGATAACTTGAGGACTCTCGTGTTTGACATGAAGTTGCGAGGACAGGCCATTAGAAATTTCGCGATACTGCAAGAGATCCAGAAAAATGGCGTCTGCATTTGGTGGGAGCGCTGACCAATTTTCCTCGAAATTTTTCAGGACCATTTTGCTGATAATACAGCGCGTGCTATGCTTAAAGAAAATCTGTGGACGCTCATGCGAGGTTTGCAACGCAGCTTGCACTTGGTCCTCTGAGGTAAGCTGTGTCCAGGCAGCCATCCTATTTTGTTTCCTCTAAGGAGAAATGGTAATACTCCATGATTTCGTTACAGAGCAACTTCTTGCAGGCATCATTCACTTTGCCCTCAGCGGTTTTATGATCCGCGGCATCAATGGCCAGCGTGATGTGTTTTCCGATGCGTACGTTTTTGATTTCCGGCAAACCGATGTTCGTCATAGAGCCTGTAACGGCTTTTCCTTGGGGATCAAGCAATGCCTCGAGCGGCATAATGTTGATGTGGGCTTTGTAGTTGGGCATGGTGCGAAATTTCAGCGCGAAGATACACGGGTAAACCCTAAAACTCGAACTGCAGTTTCGCCCGAATACCATATTTAACGATGTTCGGATTATCGAGATAGGTCAATCGCCAGATGAAATCGACACGCAACACTTTGAAGATGTTCTCGACGCCGAGTGCCGCTTCGACAAACGGTTTTTGAAGGGTGTAGATATCGGATTTACCGTCGCCATTGAAGTCGCGCGACAGGATGAGGTCGTTTTTCAAATCATAACCACCCACAACGGCCTTTGCGCTGGCTACTTCGCGCCACTTGAGGCGACGCATGATAGGAATCTTGTTGAGGAATAATCCATCTGCATGGTAAGAGGCCCACAAGCTTACCCATTCATCACTCACAAATTCGAAGTAATTCATGGTGTTGTATGAGCCCTCGTCGTAGAAGAAAGTTTCATTCCCCTGGTGCATCATGAGTAGCGGATACGGGAGATTTCCGATGATTCGGCCGGCTTCAGAAGTCAGTCGTAAGTATCCAAATGGACCGAAGCGCATTTTGTCGGAAATGCGAACGCCCAAGCGATGATATTCGAATTCACCACCCATTAAACCAGGCACACCATAGTTGTATTGCAGCTCCACCACGGGGTAGTTTGTGCCCAGGCTGATGCGCTCGAACTCACCGTAAACAAACTTCTCCTTGTACGCGAAACGGGTGTAGAGGCCAACTTCAGTTGTGATGAGGTAATTGACTTGTTGCTCAGCGTTGAGCTCCGGCTTGAAGCGTACGTATTTGTAATCACTTCCGGCGGGCTTCAACACGCGATGTCGGAAAAGCGCCTTGTTCTGAAGTCCATAGAGCCATTCCTTTTCAATGTATCCCGACAACTCCGTGACATCCGTGAGTTTGTTGGCGGGATTGCGCCTGAAAAGTGAAGAGAGCACATTGTCTTGTCGGAATGCACCATTGCCTTGTCCCAGTTGTTCCATGTCGCGCTTGGCAAATACGTTCATCGCCATACGCGGATTCTTATTCAGTACCCACGTAGCGCCACCGCCGTATTTAAATCGCTCATCCTTGAAGCCATAAGCAGCATACCCTTCGAGCATAATCTTCTTGCTGAAATCATTACTCGTGCGACCACCAAAACGCAAGCGATTCCCTTCAATCGGATTGAAGCTGTAGAAGGTATAGTAAGGACCCAGCTCGAAATTGCCAATGACCTTGTAGCCATTGATGAACAGGTTCAGCACGTTTGTAACGGTGACGAACTGTGGTAGGTTTTTGAGCGTATCAACCATGTGGTAGATGCGTTCTTCCTTGGCTGAAAGTGCGATGTGACGGGCCTGTTGCCAATAAGAATCATCATGATCGCTGGCGTCCTCTTTCACAATAATGTCGCTGAATCCCTCGTAATATTCTTGCGGGCGTTGTTTGTTGATGATGAAGTTGCGATAAGAAGACGTCTTGCGTCCGTATTCGCCGAGCTTTTTCTCTGACACGTTGAAGTCGACCACGAGTTCATCTTTCACCAGCATCCACACTTCGGGTTCGATTTCATCAAAGGTTTGTTTGACTTTGAAGCTTTTGATCCAGTTGATGTTCGCGCCATCGGCAATGGTGGCCTCGATTTCTTTCACGGCATAAGAGGTGTCTGCAATCCACATCTCGCCGAAAAACAACAGCTCCGCCTTACGGCGAGGAAAGAATTGCAACTTATAGCACCACTTGCCGTCAATGGTAGCGCTATCTACCAAACCGTAATCATAGAAACCTAGAGCGTAGGCAGAAATCGGACTGGTGAAGCTTTTGCTGAAAGCAATTAACTCGTTATCGTAGACATTGATGTTTTGATACATGTCACCGAGAAACTGATTGATGGATTCATTTTCGACACCACTCACCTTGGTGGCCTTCACGACTTCCTTGGACAGTTTAGGGTTTCGCTTGAAGTAGAAATCGGAAAGCGACTCTGTCATGAAAACAGGCAGGTAGGGCTTTTGCTGCGTGGTGTCAACACCTTCGAACACGAATTCAAACGCGTTGAATATTTTGCGATCCTGGAATTTTTCGGTGATGTTGTTCAGGTCAAACTCCACCTTATTGTAGGCTTCGTATTCATAGGCATCGAGCTTCTCTCGATTGTTAATCTTCTTATTGCGCAGCACCTTTTTCATGAGTGCAATCGCCGGGTTGGGGCCATCATCGGGACGAATAACTACTTCTACCGTTTCATTGGACGCAGCGGATAATTCGAAGTTGACAACGCTGGTTGCGCCTTGCTTGATTTTTTTTGCCTGTGGTGCATAGCCGAGCACAACTACTTTCAGCGAATCGCTGCTGTAGTAGGTTTCGATTTTGTAATTGCCATCAAGGTCTGTTTGAGCACCGGATTTAGTGCCCACAAACATGACCGGCGAGAAAGGCAGGGGCTCCTTGGTAATGGCGTCGATAACCTTCCCGGATACAATGGTTTTTTGTGCTGTTGCTGTGACCGCACAAAGCAGAAAAATCAGACACGAAACGAATGTAAAGAAGAGGCGTTGCCGCATGATGCGAAAAAAGGGTATAATCGGAAAGAAACCCTCAAGTGCCGATTGAAAACAATCAACAACACGATTGGAAAAACAACGGAAATTTCACGAAGGTTAGGGTGTAGACACGAATGCACGAATGAATATCTCCCATTCGTGCATTCGTGGCTAAGAAATCCCCTTTACTTACTCTTCCAACTACTGAATGCAGCCAAACCGCAGTTGAGCCAATCAGCGTATTTTTTCGCGTCGGGGTTGTATTGTTCGATGGGTGCCAGCAAGTCTCCTTTTGGGGAGAGCAGGGCGTACATCGGTTGCGAGTTGTTTTGGAACGTTTCCGTTTGCAAGGTTGCCCATTTGTTGCCGACGGTTTTGATCATCTTCTTTCGACCATCACCGGTGGTGTAAACAAACTGTTCTTCCGCGGGGAGTTCCACTTTTTCATCCACGTAAAGCGAGCACATGATGTACTCTTCAGAAAGAATCGCGCGCACGGTTTCGTCGGGCCATACGGTGTCTTCCATCTTACGGCAGTTGACACATGCCCAACCCGTGAAGTCGATGAAGATTGGCTTGCCTTGTTCCTCCGAAGCCTTCATGGCTTCAGCCAAATCTTTATACACCTTGAACTCTTCTTCGTAGTGATACCATGAGTATGACTTTGGCGGCGGGAATCCGCTCAGGAAATCGAAGCGGTTCAGCTCTGATGGCGGCAATACACCCGGAATCATGCGCAACGTGAACACCGCGATGAGCGCAGTAAAACCGATCTTGAATTTCGACCATCCTCTTGATCCTTGGCCCGGCTTGAAGGTGAAGACCTTGAACATGTAAAGCACCCAAAGCACACCGACAACAATCCACAAGGCAAAGAATGATTCGCGCTTGAGAATGCCCCATTGTTCAACGAGATCTGCATTGGACAAGAACTTGATAGCCAGCGCAACTTCCATAAATCCAAGCGACACTTTGAAGTCATCCATCCAGCCGCCGGCCTTGGGAAGTTTTTTCAGCAAACTTGGAAACGCAGCAAACAAGGCAAACGGACCACCGAGTGCTATACCGAAGCCCATCATCGCGGAAGACACTTTAGCTGCGGGCATCGACAGTTCCAGTCCCAGGAAGTTCACCACCCCTTGAATATCCGTGCTATAGATGCTACCAATCACAGTTCCCAGAATGGGGCCCGTGCACGAGAACGACACAATCGCCAGCGTAAGGGCCATGAAGAAAATTCCAATCGCACCGCCAAGTTCAGAGGCGCTGTCCACCTTGTTCGCCAAGCTACTCGGCAGCGTGATTTCATAAAACCCGAAGAATGAAATAGCGAACACAAGGAACACCACAAAGAATCCCAGGTTGAGCCAAGTGTTCGTGGCAATAGAGTTGAGGACTTCGGGATCAACGTTTTTGGATAGATGGAAGGGAAGCGACAGCAAGAAGTAAATCAGGAAAATGAAAAAGCCGTACATCGCCGCGCGTTGTTTGCCCTTGCCTTTCTCTGCGCCTTTCGAGAAGAACGATACCGTAAGCGGAATCATCGGAAACACACATGGTGTGAGCAACGCAAGCAATCCGCCAATCAATCCGAACAAGAAAATGGCCCATAAACCGTAATTCTCTTTCGTCTGTCCACAGTTATTCAGCGGGCTGTTCAAATCAACACCCGGCATTTTGAAGGGGTCATTGGTTAAATCGGTTGACTCCACATTGGCCAATGGATCGTATTCGACAACCGTCATGGTTGCCGGATTGATTTTCACATAGATCATCTGCGGCGGCAAGCAGCGCTCATCGTTGCATTGCATGAATTCCACGCGCGCTGTAATGCCTGTTCGTTGATCCGCAAGAGCGGTAATATTTTTCTTGAAAACGACCACACCCTCATGATAATCAATGTTCATCATGAAGTTCTTGTCGTAGGTGCGCTTAGGCGTGGGCTCAGCAACAGGCGCCGACAAATCGTAGTCACTATTAGGATCGAAAATGAAGGAGGTAGCAATCGGACCTTCATTGCTCTCCAGTTTTTGCGCATACACGTGCCAGCCGTTTTCGGTAGTGGCCGTAAAGGTGACCTCGATGGTTTTATCGCTTGTTTTATTAATGCCATAAGCCCAGGTGACGTGGTTTTCCTTTCCACCGGCAGATACCGCTGTCTCTTCAGTGGCGGCGGGCTCTTCCACAGCAGCTCCGGCAGGACTCACCGTGACTTCAAACAATTCCGGGTCGGGAAAAATGCAGCGCTCATCGTTGCACGCCATGTATTCAATCACACCGGAAACCTTAAAAGGCTTATCGCTTTTGGCTTTGATTTTTTGTTTGAATGAGGCGCTTTTCTCGAAGTAGTTGAGGTCCATTTCAAAGTTGGGATCGAAATGGGTGATGTACTTGCCTTCTTTGGTTTTACCGACCGTTTCAAAATCTGAAGACGGATTGATTTTTACCGTTGTCGGAATAGGGCCAATCGCATCGGCCTTATCGGAAACGACGAGTGCATAGACGTGCCAAGTATCTTCAATGACAGCGTTGGCAGTGATTTCGTATTCGTTGTTTTCAAGGGGCTTCACGTTGAACTTCCACTTCACCGGTTGGAAGATTTGGGCATTCAGGCTGAACACTCCCGAAAGAAGCGTGAAAACAGTAAAAAGCAAACGTAAGTGGTGCATGAGATTCCAATTGAATGAGCCAAAAATAAAAGGAATGCCCCATCTATACTGTCACAAAAGTGACGCTGCTTGTATTGCCTAAGCTTTGTTAATGCAAAAAGGCCGCATGGTGCGGCCTTCCTGCTATTGAGGGGGTTGTTTAGTTCGGAAACTCGATGTGCTTGATACAATTCACCGGAATGCTCACGCCTTTGTCAAGCATAACACGATCATTACCCGTAGCGATAATGCGCGAACGCAGGCGTTTTTGAGAGTCATGATCTTCAAGCGTGAGCACAACTTCCACTTTGCTCAGCGAGTCGAGCACAGCGGCTTTTAAGAGACTCGCGCTTCGGCGTATGCGTTCTTTTTCGGTACTTAAAACATCCTGTGTTTTAAAAACCATCCTGGCAAGTGTTTCCAGGTCATATCGTGAGTGAATATTCAGCGTGGTGATCATAAGCGTTCTACAGTTTAAGTTCCTCTTATAACGCCCCACTGAAGGAAAAGGTTACACAGGAGGAAACTCAATCTGCAGAATGTCGGCTGTTTCCGCAGATACTTTAAACGTTTCACTGATACGCACACCGATAACGGCAGCAATCGTTTCATCGGCCTCAAGCACCAGCACATCCCTTTTTTCCCATGCGGGCATTTTCACCTGTGTGAGTAAATCAGACACCTTCTTGCGTCCGTTGGCTCCCAGCGGTTTCAATACATCACCCTCTTTCCACGTACGGATGATCAGTGGAAATTTCAGCAGGCTAGCATTCAGTGATTGACTGATGTGGTCCGGAGTAAATTGAATATCGTTTGAGGCTTTTAGGGAAAGGGTGAACGCGAAACCATCTGATTTAGCCCATGGCAACTCGTGAATGGTAAAGCGTTGCTCCTGCGTCTTATTTGCCAAACAGATGGTGTTGTTTTGAATACAGACATCGTGTGTTTCAGAGTGATACCAGGCCGCTTCTGAAGATCCGCCCCTCTCCAGGTGATCTGCAATTTGCTCAACGGCATGGGATGAAAATTGCGAAGGCGCCAACCATTTCCAGAGTAAGGTGAGATAGGCCTTGGTTGCAAGAAGCGCAGGCGTATCCATCAACTCACGTCCTGCCCTATCGGTTTGGATGAGTTCAGCAAGGGTTGATTGCGCCGCCTGTTCCGCCAACCGTTGTTCCTCGTGCATGCGCCTCGAGCGCTGTTGTATATCGTGGTGAATACCGGGATTGATTTGTTCAATCAGCGGCATCACGCGGTGGCGAATCGAATTGCGTGTATACGCATCGGTTTGATTGGAACGATCTTCACGCCAAGGAATGTGATGTGTCTGCGCGAAAGCCAGCAGCTCCTCTTTTGTATGCGCAAGCAGCGGTCGAAGGATAAAGCCTTTGTCTTCTGCCATACCGTAAACAGACTTTCCACTACCGCCGCGCATGAATTGCATGAACATGGTCTCAGTCTGGTCGTTAGCATGATGCGCCGTCATCACACGCGATGCCTGATATTTCTGTTGAAGCTCCGCGAACCAGGCGTAACGAATGGCGCGTGCCTGTTCCTGTGTTGAACCGCGATCATTATTCCACTGCTCGTCTGTAACGATGAGCTTTTCAAGTGTGATGTGTTGTTGTTGGCAAAAGTCAAATACAAGCACTTCATCAGCATCGCTGTCCTCACCGCGTAATCCATAGTTGACATGCGCCGCGATTACCGGCAACTTACACTGCGCCGACAATGCCAACAACGCCATACTGTCACAGCCCCCGCTGACAGCTACAATTAGTGTCTCCGATGTGCTGATAGCGTGGCGATTCAGGACGGCCAACAGCGTTTCAGCAAGGGGACTTTTATGCATGGTGTTTAATGAAAACGGCAGCTCAGAATAGCGAGGTCGTCGTTGTAAGGCGCTTCGCCTTTGAAGTCGTTGAGCGACTGCATGATGGTATCATTGATAACTGAAATACCATCTTTAAAGAAAGCAAGCAGTACTTTCTCCAAGCGCTCTGCGCCATACTCTTCGTTGCTCATGTTTTCGGTTTCAACCAAACCATCGGTGAAGCAAACGATGATGGAATCCGGTTCCAAGAATACTTTTCCTTCCACCACCTTGGGCAATTCTTCAAACATCCCCAACCCAATGGTTCCTAGTTTGAGTTGCTGTGTGTAGCCGTTACGATCGCCTAGTACGGGTGGATTGTGTCCACAATTTACGTAGCGTAAACTTCTGTCGGACTTGTTGTACACCGCCAAAAACAGCGTGATGTACTTTTCACCGAGCGCGGTTTGCATGACGCGCTCATTCAACTCACGCACAATGTTCACCAGGCTTCCGCTGTTGTATGCGAAAATGGAACGCAGGTAAGCCTGGAAGTTCGCCATGAGAAACGCCGCGCTTACACCTTTGCCTGAAACATCCGCCATACAAAACATAACCTCGTTATCATTGAGCTCGAGAAAGTCGTAGTAGTCGCCGCCAACTTGCTGGTGAGCCTTGTAGAATGCGCTGACTTCATAGTCTTTGTTTTTAGGCAAATGATGCGGCAACAAAATCGCCTGCATTTCTGCAGCGAGTTCCAGCTCTTTTTTCACACGCTCCTGACGCAGACTTTCCTCTTGCAGTTGTCGGTTCTGAATCGCAACGACAAGGATGTTGGTGAGTGTTTGTATAAACCGCATGTGTTTGATCACCGGGCTCATGCGGATTTCCTGTTCGCTGTTGTCGCCTGCCAGCACATAGGCGATGGTCTGACCATTTTGTACGATTGGAATCGCCAGGTCGAATGACTCCTTGGAGCGACCGGCGGTCAGTGTGATTTCTTTGCTTTGCGTGAAAAAATCATCGCTGATAATTTCTTTGATTTCGCCCTTCTGCACACCGAATCGCAGAATACACTTCCAGGAATCTTCTCTCGTAAAAAGGATAATCTTTTCAATGGCCAGGTGCTCCTTCAGCACTCGCTCGTATTGCTCCAACAAATTTCCAACGCTGAGATTAGCGTTGATTGCATTCGTGATTTCAAGCAATGCGTTGAGCTTGAAGTCGCGTTGTTTGACTTTGTTATTGAGCCGTTGATTGTCCATGGATGAGCCTTTCAAAAGTACTACAAACCCAATTTGTCAATGGCGGCCGGTAATTTTCGCATAGCCGCCATCTCGCGGTATTTGCCGCGCGCTTCCTCTGCGGGTGTGCCGAAGTAGGTTTTTCCACCGGCAATATCCTTCGTTACCCCGCTCTGACCGAGCACCACTGCTTTTTCACCAATGCGGACATTGCTGGTGACCCCAACCTGCCCCCACAAGATGACGTGGTCTTCCATGACGACACAACCGGCGATACCAACGTGCGCAGCGAATAAACAATGCTTACCAATAATCGTATCGTGACCAATATGTACGTGATTGTCAATTTTCGTGTGAGCGCCAATGTGTGTAGCGGCTGAAACACCCCGGTCAATGGTGCACGCAGCGCCGATTTCCACATCGTGTTCGATGACAACACCTCCGACAGAGTGCATTTTTTCGCGGCCTTCAGGACGTGTTTTGTAGTAGAACGCATCGCTTCCAATAACGGTGTTGGCGTGGATGATAGAGCGATCACCGATGGTGATGTTGTTGTACAAGACCACACCGGGATGAATGACGCACTGGTCGCCAATGGTCACGTTATCACCCATAATGACTGATGGATGAACATGCGCGCTTGCACTGATGCGGACATTCTTTCCCTTGGAATCCATCGGCAACGACCAGGGTGAAAAGTGGCCGGTGAGCGCGTTGTACGTGGCGAAGGGATCATTCGAAAACAGCAAACACTTGCCTTCCGGCGCATCGATTTTCCGGTTGATAATCACCACGGAAGCAGCGCTAGTCAATGCCTTCTCGTAATACTTGGGGTGATCAACAAATACAATGTCGCCGTATTCAACGCGATGGATTTCATTGATGCCGGTAATCATAAATGCCGGGTCACCGGCGAATTCACAACCGGCGATTTGGGCTATTTGTGCCAGAGTATGTGGCGTGGCTAATTTCATGTGGCGTCAAATTTAGGGGCGCACCCAGGAATAAAAAAGGCCGTCACGCGGACGGCCTTTGCACGGTAAGTGTGCAATTATTTTTTCACACGTTCGTGGTACTGACCGGTTGTAGTATCCACGCGAACGGTATCACCTTCATTAATGAAGAGCGGAACGCGCACTTCTACGCCAACATCCAGTTTCGCCGGCTTGGTGGCGTTGGTCGCTGTATCACCGCGCACACCGGGCTCGGTGTAGACGATTTCGAACTCCACGTATTGCGGAAGATCGCAGCTCATCGGCTGGTCGTCTTCTGTGTTGAAGAGCACGATACACTTCATCCCTTCTTTCAGGAATTGAGGTGCGTTGATCATGACATCCGGGATAGAGATTTGCTCGTAATCATCGAGATTCATGAAGTTATAATTATCGTCCTTGTAAAGGAACTGATATTCGCGGGTTTCAATGCGCACCACATCAATGGCGACTCCGCTATTGAAGGTTTTGTCAACGATTTTACCGTTGTTCAGGTTTTTAATCTTGGTACGAACGAAAGCCGGTCCTTTTCCTGGCTTTACGTGAAGGAATTCCATCACTCGCCAGATGTGCGTGTCCATGCGGAAGCACAGGCCATTAGAGATGTCAGCGGTGGTTGTTGCCATGATAATGGGGTTTTTGCAGGCGCGAAAGTACTTCGATTCGGTCTATTGTCCAACCCTTATTCAGCGGTAATCAGAATTTCAACGCGGCGATTTTTGATTTGATCTTGAATGGTGGCTTCAGGATAAACCAATGGATGTGTCATTGCATAGCCGCGGTAGGTGATTCGCGATGCATCGATGCCATTCTGTACCAAATAATCACGCACGAATTGCGCACGGTTCCATGATAAACGGAAATCACCTGTCTCATCATCCAGACCGTCGTCATTGGGCTTGGAGGCGCAACACACGTGGCCTTGAATTTCAATCATCATGGTGGGATTATTCTGCATCAGCTCCAGCAGCTTTTTCAAGATCGGCTTGGCCTCGGGCAATGTGCGGTGACTGCCGGGATAGAAATTCAAGCCCTCGACTATCACCTCGTCGCCTGCGTTCAGATCTTCCATCTTCTCCACGCTTAGCGTCTTTTTGGGTTTCGTGGGTAGGATGAACGCAGCGGAATCCGGCATTTTCGGGATGGTGCTGAGCGCTGAATCTAAAACGACCGGCACGTCGGTTGGACTCACCACCACTGCAGAAGAGTCACGCTGCTCAATAGGCTGTGCGTTATCGTCGACTTGTTCGGTTTGAACTTTCTCCTCTGTTTGCTGCCCCTCTATGGTATGATCAACCGGCTTCTGCGCATCAACAACTGTCTCTTCTTCGGTGGTTTTTATTTGAGCAGGAGTTGTTCCTGCATCACTCCAGCACACCCTCAAATGCGTTACGCGATCGGCCGGATTGTAGCCTTGTCCGGGGCGTGTGCAATTGCGCTCAGGTATCGCGTAACTATCCGCAATAGTTAATCCCGGGAATTCAGAAACTTCGAAATAATTGCGCAAGTAAAGCGCACGGTTACCGGCGAGTTTGGTGTTATAGGCCATCGAACCCGGACAGTCGGTGGCACCGAAGATGGTGACCTCTATTTGTTTCGTTTGAAAAAAGCTTTCGTCCCAACCTTTATCGGCCAAATCAGCCAGTAGGTTGTCGCCGTCAATAGCGAATTGATTCACCCCGAAATTCCATTCAATGGAATCACATTGGTTGAACTGCGCGAAGCCGCGTAGTGAAACGATAATACATAGAATCACCAAGTAGCATTGGCGACGAAGGGAAAACATTAGGTTAGGTAATTTAAATACCCTGCGAATATAAGCACTAAGGCTTGTATTCCGTTGCGCCTTCGAGAATGTAATTCATCTGATAAATGTCGGTGGCGTTGAGTTTCAGCTTGCCGCGGAAGGTGAGACGCTCGTCTGTTTTGTATGTGCGGTTTTTGCTCGCGAAACGCAAATCCACAACACTCTCAGGACCGCCACCACCGCAGAAGTAACAATTGGCGTAGGGATAGCGTGATACCACGTAGAAGTTTTCATCGTAATCAACCGGAATGACATAGCCCGTGATATACACTTCTTTGCCCTCCATGGCCTTCACACCGGGTCCGAAGGTTGGTTTCCAGTAGTAGGAGTCGATGTCCTGCACGTACATTTCCTTGAACGTCACATCAGTGAGTGCGTGCCAGGTGAGTTCGACAATTTGCCCCGGAGCAAAATGAGGAATGACCGACAAGCTATTGCCCATGGACCAATCCGCCATCGCCATGGCTTTCACGGGCTGCTGCGGTGTTTTCTCCACCTGCATGAAGCCATACGTTCCCGCCGCAATGGCTACTCCTGCAACGATGAAGATTATTTTCTTAAGCATGCGTCAATGTTTTAGCGATATCCAGTTTCAACGCCTGACGGGCCGGTAAAGCCGAGGCGATAAAACCGATGAACAAAGTTATGCCCAGCAAGGCGAACTCAAGCGGACCCGGCGCCAATTTATCGAAACTGTAGTGGAAGTTCTCTTTCATGAAATGACTCAAGACCAACAAGCCCAAGCGACTCAGCGCCGCACCAATCAAGAAGCCGAAGAACACGAGCAGCAACCCTTCCTGGATAATCAAGCGGAATAAGGTAAAGCGTGTTCCGCCCATGGTACGCATCAATGCAAGCTCGTAGCGTCTTTCGCGCATGGCATTATAGAGCGAAATGAAAATGCTCACAAAAGAAATGAGCATGATCACGATGGCAATCGCCGTGATGGTGCTCAGTCCAAGTCCAAAGTTGTTCATCAGGCGATTGTTCTCTACCGCCACATTAGCCAGCTGCATCGTTGTGTCTTCAGTGAGTTTGGATAGCATGCCAAAGGCACCCTTGTTGCGCTTCTTGATGAGGTAAGCAGTCATTTCACGCTCGGGTTCAACAGCAGTACTATCGGTCCCTAGGCTATCCTCAACGGGGTGTTCATGCACCATCCAGGTTGTTTCTACCGGCGTGAGGATGAGGTTGTCAATTACGGAATTGCTCGTTTCGTAAATACCGACAACCGTGAACAGCTGGTGGTGATGCGCCTCTGTGTCGTCCGCGGCATTGTCGAATCCATGCATGCTGGTAAAGGTGCTGCCGAGTTTCAACCCTGTCTCGGCAGCCACGTTGGCGCCGAGTACAACTTCAAACGGTTGCTCAAAGGATTTACCTTCTTTCACCACACATCCGTAATGATCGGGGTATTTGTTGTTGGTACCGACGATTCTGAACTTCTCGTAATTGTCGCCATAGGCCAATGGAATCGCTTCAGCAACCATGGGGTTTTTGATGATGCGCTTCGCGGCGGAAACGCTGATGTTGCCGGTGGGTGCATCCACATGGTAGATGTTGGCGAGCATGCTTTGCAACGGACTGCCCTTGGCGGCCAGCACAAAGTCGATGTCCTTGATGTTGCGGTCAAACTTTTCGCCGATCTGTTCCTTCAACAGCAGCATCAACGAAATGATTCCAATACCGAATGAAAGGAGCACAATGCTCAGCAGCGTGTTCAGCGGCTTGTGTCGGATGTTGCTCCAGGAAATCTTGATCAGATTCATAGCGTGATTTGTTTTGAAAAATGATCCTTCAGGCGTTTGTCGTGTGTCACAATAATCAGCGCAACCCCCGATAGCTTCGCTTGTTCTTCGAGCATACTCAAGACTTCATGTGCGTTGTGGTCATCGAGCGCACTCGTCGGCTCGTCGGCTAAGATGACCGCGGGCTGATGAAACATTGCACGCGCGATGGCTACACGCTGTTGCTCGCCTACACTCAGGTTGCGGGGCTTTTCAAAGGCCTTGTGGCCGATGTTGAGTCGATTCAGCGCTGCTAAAGCGGTTTCCTTCGTTGCATTTTTCCCGGAAAGAAAGGGCGACAACATGAGGTTGTCCATCACGCTGAGGGATTCTACAAAATGCGCAGTTTGAAAAATGATACCGATGTGTTGGCCCCGAAAACGATCGAGTGCTGCGTTATTCAGTTTGGAAGTGTCTGTGTCGTTAATCCGAATTTCACCCCCGGTTGGTTTGATGAGCCCCGCAAGCAGATGCAATAAGGTGGTTTTACCGCGGCCGCTTTCACCCAAAATCAACAGGTGCTCGCCTGCGGCACAACTGAAGTCGGGAAAAATGAATGACGGTCCTTGCGGGTATTGAAAGCGCAATCCTTGAGTCGCAATCATGCGTGTGAATTTTGGACGAAAATACTATTGACCAAAGGCAGTCGCTGTGATGAATTGTTAACGGATTGTGGCTGCGATTTCTGTCTTAATCTTACACCATGAATTTCAAGCAGCGATTGTTGCGCTATCTGATCGGTGTTGCCATCGGATGTGCTGTAGTCTTTTTCATGTTTCCCAATTACGATTGGTTGGGATGGACGCCGCAAAAACGTGTCATGCAAGACATGCGTGAGTTTCCATTTTCCGTTGACAGTTGTGCGAATTATAAGTTGAGCTGTTACGGCATTGGCACACAACAAGTCGATCTTGCGCGCAATGAAGGCCACGTTGATTTTGAAACCAGCGATGTGAAAGCAAACCCAAGACGCTATCATCTCAACTACGGTGATTATTCCTTTATCGTCGCCATGTCGGATACTACGTCAACATTGGTTGATGTGATGAATCCGTCTAAATCCTGCGTTTGTCCTTAATCCATTTCTTGCTCATGAATTCACTCATCGATCGCATCAAACAATTATCGGAACACTATTACGCGGATGTATTGGCGATGCGCCGTCATATCCACATGCATCCCGAACTTTCGTATCACGAAGTGGAAACCGCTTCGTTCGTGAAAGCGCAACTGGAGCGCGCCGGTATTGCATGTCAAACAGGCATAGCCGGCCACGGTATAACGGCATTCATTACCGGAAAAAATCCGGATTCTCGCTTGATTGCATTGCGTGCCGACATGGATGCGTTGCCGATTCACGAGCAAAACGATGTCGCTTACAAGAGCAAGCACGATGGTGTTATGCATGCGTGCGGACATGATGTGCACACCTGTTCGCTCTTGGGAGCGGCGCTCATTCTTCAGGAAACACGCCATGAATGGGAAGGCACGGTGCAACTGGTATTTCAACCTGCAGAAGAAGTATTACCCGGTGGCGCATCGCTGATGCTGAAGGACGGTCTTTTTGCCAACCGTCAACCGCAGGCCATCTTCGGACAACATGTGTATCCGGAATTGCCTGTGGGAAAAATCGGGATGAAGCCCGGTGTGTATATGGCCAGCACGGATGAGTTGTATGTCACGGTTAAAGGTCGCGGGGGACATGGTGCAAAGCCTGAGCGCAACATCGACCCCGTGTTAATTGCCTCGCACTTGGTTGTGGCGCTTCAGCAGGTGGTGAGCCGTTGGTCGAGCCCTACCATGCCGAGTGTATTGTCGTTTGGAAAGGTGATTGCCGATGGTGCAACGAACATTATCCCGAACGAAGTAAGGCTCGAAGGAACGTTCAGAACCTTTGATGAACACTGGCGCAAGGAGGCACATCAACGCATGGTGGCGCTGGCTGAAGGATTGGTGAAAGGCATG
Source organism: Flavobacteriales bacterium (assembly GCA_046304755.1). GTDB lineage: Bacteria > Bacteroidota > Bacteroidia > Flavobacteriales_D > Sanyastnellaceae > JAIBBG01. The sequence continues at coordinate 9,950 of JBKCDO010000137.1, read as the reverse complement.
GGTGGTGCCGTTGACTTTCGCATTGAGATTGGATACCCTGTTTTAAAGAATGACGAAGCGCTTACGCTGCGCGCAAAAGAACTCGCGGCAGCCTATGTTGGAAAAGACAACGTAGTCGAACTCGATGTACGCATGACAGCCGAAGACTTTGCCTACTACGGCCATCATATGCCCGGTTGTTTTTATCGCTTGGGGACTTCGAGTATAAGCGATGACAGCAAAAGCTTCAGCATTCACCATCCGCGTTTCGACATCGATGAGGACTCGCTGAAAATCGGCATGGGCTTGATGGCATGGATGGCCATTGCCTAAACGCGAAAAAGCCGCCCCAATGGGACGGCTTTCGCGTGATGTGATTTGTTTATGGTTCGACGATCATTCTCTCACTCATCGATTCTCCATTGATCGTAAACTCCACGAGATAGATACCGCCGCTGAGCTGTTCTTCGAAGTTGATCTTCGTGAACAGCGATCCTTCTACGCTGTAGCGGTTGTTGAAAATAGCACGACCCAAAGCATCGACAATCTTCACGGTCAAATCACCGCTACCGATATCGGTCAGGTTGATTTGAACTTCGTTACCGTTGTTCGGGTTAGGATATACCACTGAGAGTGGTTGAACAATCAGGGTCTTTGAACCCTCATTAGCATTGCCTTCGTTTTGCATGATGCCCGCGGCAGTTCCGCTTACCGCAATCACTTTATAATCACCCCAAGCACCTGCGCCGCTTGAGAAGTTCGGACGGATGCGCACCTTCCAGTAACCAATGTTGGTCAGTGGTGAGGTGAACACACTATTGAGCGCAATGGCACACAGAGCTCCTGTAGTATTGCTCGTTATCGGCGAACCTATCACGGTATTACCGGTGCAGTCAGTGACGCGGGTAAATTCAAACGTGAAATTCAAATGTCCGCAAATGTTCGGGTTGCTCGCCGCCGGATTACCGTATAGATAGGTTGTTCGGGTAATTACCGCTGGACATATCTGATTCGCGCGAACCTCAATAACGGGCTGTTGATTAATCAACACACCTGTGCAATTTGCAGGAATTGCATTACCCAAAACAGTAATCATCGGCTCCGGTGTTCCTAGGCCATTGGGAAGCATATAATTAGCGTCTACTCGTACATTGTAAATACCACCATAGCGAATTCCTAATGAAGGATTGCTGAGGACTGCGATGCCGTTGGCAGTTGTAATAGATGTGGTAGCAAACGGAGTGACCGCGTTTCCACCTACCCCCGTAAAGTTGAAGGTATAGCTGGTTGCCGCGCGATACACCGCCTTGTAACCGTCACACAAATTGAAGCCGCCCACCGCTGATGAAGCACAACCGCTCGGCATCAATGGGGAGATGCAAATGGTGTAAGTACCAACGTTAGTGGCCTCGTAGTTACGCACACCCACATAGTAGGTTTGACCAACCGTAAGGTTACCATAGTTGAGAATCTCCGTTCCGCCTACCGCAGGGTTAACGTTCTCGGCATCCAATTGAACTGCAGATGAATTTTGCAATTCAATTACGGGGTTGAAACCATTTGCCGTTACGCGAATTCTCACACCGGTTGATGGCGCTACGAAGCGGTACCAGGTATCGCGACCGCCGCCCGCGGCAACGTTTGCCGGATTTCCTTGCGGGGAAATATCGGTGTTGACAATCGTTCCCGAGAACGTTTGACATGCCGGGTAGTAGGCGTTGGTATTGTTCACGTTAAGCACCTGTGCTGTGTTCCACTGATCGAAGAACTGACCACTGCAGCCTTCGCCAATCAATCCATCACAGTCGTCGTCAATCGTATTGTTACAGATTTCAGCAGCTCCGGCATTGATGGCAGCAGAGTTGTCGTTACAATCAAGCGCATACGGTGTTCCGCCATGCACCAATGGGCAATAAGGAATCAACTGTGCAGGCCATGAAGCAGGCGAACAGCTCACACCGGCGATACAACCAATGTCATAGATAAATGAGCCGTAGCCGTCATTATCCATATCCGCCCACCATTCGCAGGAAGGGTTGATATCGGCATTGGTATCACAGCAGTCATCGTCGTTGGTGACATAGCCCGTTGGCTGTGTACAGGCTACTGTAGAAGCCGCGGCGTTACCGTAACCATCGCCGTCGCTATCCTGATAGTAGACGGTGAGGCCAACATTCACAACAGCCGATGTGCCGATTACCGATGAGCAAGAGCCCACCGCCACACTCACCAGGTTGTAGGTCGTTGTTGCACTCAGGTTGCCGGTGTTGATTGAACCGTTACCTGACCCATTCAATGTTACCGTTTGGCTGCCGCCGCCGTTGACGTTGTATGTGATCACCGCGTTTGCATTACCGCTGAAGGCAATCGCAGTTGATTGACCTGAGCAAACCTGAGTTGATCCGCTAATTGTTGCGTCCGGTGCTTCCTGATAAGTAATTGTTGCGGTTCCTGTAGCCGTGTTTTCACACAAGCCGTCTTCTACTTCAACAAGACTGTAAGTCAAGTTTTGATAGATGTTACCGGTATTGATTGTCCCGACACCACTGCCGTTCAGGGTGATGTCCTGCTCGTTACCATTCAATGTGTATGCTACCTCTCCATTAGCGGGACCGTTAATCGTAACCGTGCCCGAGCTTCCACCACAAATGGTAGCGCTACCGGTAATCGACGCGGTTGGGAGAGCGTTTACATTGATGACAGCTGAGCCGTTCAGACCTCCGTTAGCAGCGCAGTTTGCGTCGCTCAATGCGCTTACACTATACGTGGTGTTGGCACTTGGTGCTACGGAAATAATCGCCGGGCTGCTTGCCGCAGAGAACGACTGTCCGTTCGATAGCGTACCGCTCCATGGACCATTACCGGTGAGGGCAAGGTTCAGTGAGGTGCTAAGACCGGCACAGATGTCTGCAGAACCGCTGAGTGCGGCCGTTGGGCGACTCAACATGGATATCTGAGCGCTGCTTCCGTTATCAGCAGGACACACACCGCTGGTCGCAACCACACGATAGAATGTGGTAGCCGACAAGTTTGTAGCCGTGTAACTTGTGCCTGTTTCACCCGCGATGTCGGTGAATGATACGTTGTTGGAAGATGACTGCCATTGCAGATCACCAACGTTTCCGCTCACACTCAAGTTCGCGCTATTTACATCAACACAAACCGAAGTAGCACCGTTAATTGCTCCTGCGTCCGATTCGGGACTAATCGCCACTTCTACATCGAAAGCTGCACCATCACAACCATTGACCTTCGGTGTAACCGCATACGTTGCTGTTGCTGCCGCGCTCGCTGAAAGCGTTTGAGAAATGGAGTTCTGAGCAACTGCTTGCGCGCTGCCTCCGGTGAATCCTGCACCCGTTGGGGCTGACCACACGTAGGTTGTACCGCTCAACACAGTGCCGTTTGTTCCGTTCACCGGTGATGCTGTGAATGCGCCACCGGAGCATAACTGCGCAGTCATATTGTTGATGACCGATACGGGACGAATGTTCACGAACACATTGTTCGTGTCGGAGCAACCTGTTGCGGTGATTGTTTCCGTCAATGTATATGTATTGCTAGCGCTTGGTGTTGCTGTTGGATTAGCAATCGCCGCATCCGACAATCCCGTTGTAGGACTCCAGCTGTAGGTTCTGCCGCTTTGTGAAGCAAGACCAATGGTACCGGAAGTGTTGGCACACAAATCCAAGTTAGCACCCGCGTTATCTTCCGGTAACGGATTTACAATAACCGGTATCGGTGAAGTATTGCTGGTACAACCGTATACGTTCAATGCTTCTACGTCATAGTAGGCGCTTGCCGTTGGCGCATATCCCGCAGGGTTCTGCTGAGTTGAACTAAATGCAATCGGCACGGATGACCAGTTGTAGGTGTAACGCGTTGAGTTACCGGAAATGGTCACGTTATCGATTGCCCATGCGCGGTCATTTGTAGCCGAGTACTGGAAACGAATCCACACCGATGGCAAGCCTACATAGGCATTCATATTGATTACCGCGTTCGAGAAATTCGTGCGTGAACCTTGGTCTGAATCGTATGCAATCAGGTTTGTCCAGGTCGTATTATTCGTTGAAACCTGAACTGATGCGACATCGTCCGCAGTACCTCTGTCGTCATAGAACTGATAAAAGCTCAGAGATAACGTGGTGAAACCGACCGTATTCATCACCGGCGATTTCAGAATGGTGTTGGTTGTTCCGCCACCCTGATCCTGGCTATTTGAAATGTAGAATTGTGATGCGTCGTTCGAGGAATAGTTGTTTGAATTGTAGTTGTAGGGGCTTTGACGTAATCTCCAACGCGCATTGGTTGCAGAGCCTCCCGATGACAAGTTTGTTGTTGTCCAAGGTGTAAATGTTCCTTCAAAATCTTCTCGCTCCAACACTGTACTATAGCTCGTTCCGGACGCGTAGAAATTCACCGATTCACCCAAACACAACTGATCATCCGATGCGGATACGTTAATCGCGCTGGTGAACGTGTATGGGTTGATGTCCACGAACACCGTGTCAGCTACTGATGCACAACCGGCTGTTGCAGCGATGGTGTTGATAATCGCATAGCTACCGGGAGTGCATGCCCCCAAATCAACCTCACCCGTTGCGGTGCTCACGAACGACAATCCGGAAATAGCGCTTGAGCTGAATACTCCTGCCTGTGCTCCATTCTGGAATACAGGAACAGGATTGTTTGCGCCAACCGCTTGGCAGAATCCATTCGAAGCGTAGCTGAAAGTTGGGTCAGGCGCAGCAGTAACGGTTATGGTGCGGTTTGTTGAGGATGCGGTGCAAGCTCCAACAGGCGTAATAGTATTCGTCACGGTATATGTTCCTGCCGCACTAGCCGCCAAATCAATGACGCCGGTAGAAGTGCTCACAAAGGCCAGTCCGGCCGGCGATGCGGAGTATACTCCTGCAGTACCACCGCTGCTGTAGGTTGGAACGGGATTCGTTCCGTTGTTGCAAAATGGCGATCCTGTGTAGTTGAAGGTCGTAACAGGAGTGCCGCTGATAACAACGTTAACAGGTTCAATATCTTCACAAGAACCTACCACCGCCTTGATGTAGTATGTGCCTGCAGTTACCGCAGCGGCATTGGCTACAGCGGTTGTAGCGGTTGCGTTCGTCCAATAGCTCAAAGTGCCTCCACCCGTGCTACCTGCTGTTACTGCAGCAGCAGTAAGGTCGGCTGTTCCGGTGCAGAGCGCAATGTTATTGGTAACTAGCACCGGTGTTGTAGCAACAGTAATGGTTACGTTTGGCGTAAGTGTGCGGCTGCAACCGGTTGCGTATCGTTGAGCAACAACATAGAAGGTAGTTGTGCTATTTAACACATCGGTGCTTAAGCTAAGCGTACCCAAATTCCCCGGCAGCGTTGCTGAAACAGGTTGGTTGGTTGCGCTGTCGTAAAGCGTGTATCCGACATCTTCTTGTGAGGTAGGAATATTAATATTTGTTGCAATACCGGCACAAACTGTGGCCGCTTGAGCAACAGGCGTAAGTACGTTCGGCAAAGAACTTACGCTAACTGTAGTCGATCCATTTTGCACACAACCCAATCCATCCGTAATGGTAAGGTTGTATGTTCCATTAATCGCTGTGCTCGCGCTATTCGTTACAACAGGATTCTCTTGAGTTGAAGTAAAGCCATTAGGGCCAGTCCATGCATAGGAGTATGGACTTGCACCGCCGTCAGGGTTCGCGTTCAAATAGAATTCCGAGCCTTGGCAGACAGCACTGCTGCTGTTTGCACCGGGTGTTACCGCCAAAGCAATTGGTGAAAATGTTCCGAACGAGATGTTATCCAACCCAAAGTCGTTGCCCCCCAATGCCAATTGCAAATTCACAATCGACAGGTCAACAGAAGTGTTGTTGCCTGAGTTCCACTGACCATAGAATCGTTCCCATGGATAAGGCGCTGAGGTGGTTCCGTTAGGTAAGTAGGCGATCGAACCTACCTGTGAGCCATTGATGCTAAACTGAAGCGCCGCGTTGTTACCATTTACGAGTGTCAAACCCCAAGCGGAGAAATAGTACGTGGTGTTCGGTTGAACAGCAATGTTATTCTGACTCCAAATCGTTGTAATCGTTGGTGATCCATTGATGATCATGAAGTTTCCGCTACCACCGAAACCAGTGCCATTAAATGCACTATGCAAGTTGTTTGCATTGGTGGCGACACTGTAGGTTCCTTCCGGCACCAATTCAGTATTCCCTGGGCCATCTGCTACAAAGGTGTAACCGGTTACAAAACCGGTGTTACCCGCATTGAAGTTTCCGTTGGTCACCAATTCAGTCGCTACACCAATGCTAGCCGTAGCCGAGCAGCCTTGTGCGTTAGAGGCGGTCACGCTGTATGAACCGGCCTGTGTTGCATTGAGTGTTGCGCCCGTTGTGCCAGTGCTCCAGGTGTAACTACTCAAACCGGCAGTAGCCGACAATACCGCAGTACCACCCACCGAGCAATAGTCGGCTGAAATAGTGACTGTTGGATTCGGGTTGATGGTAATGTTAGCCGTGAAGGTTGCGCCTGTGCAGCCACCTACGCTTGGTGTCACAGTATAGGACGCTACAGCGGCTGAAGCCCCTGTAAGTGTGAGTGTCTGTGAAATAGAAGACTGAGGCGTATTCTGTGCTGAACCACCCGTGAATCCCGTTCCTGTTGGTGCGGCCCAGGTGTAGGTAGTACCCGCAGGCACTACACCATCGTCTACGTTCACCGGTGTAGCGTTGAACGCTATTCCCGTACATCCCTTTCCGGTAAACGGTGAGGTAATCGCGGGGGTTTGATTGATGGTGGCAACAACCGCTGTGCGGGTTGGCGAGAAACATCCGCCGGTTGTATTACGCGCCTGCGCATAATACGTTGTTGTTGTTGAAATGTTCGGCGTGGTGAAGGTGGTTGTTCCTGTACCTCCTGCCAGCGGCGAACCACCGGCTGCAGCAGCATACCAGTCAACCGTTACACCCGCAGCTACAGAAGCTGTGAGGGTCACCGTTCCGGCGCCACAACGCGAGTTACCCGCAGAGGTTGGTGCAACCGGTGCGGCATTTACCGTAACCGAAGCGGTGGTTGCGGAGGCAGAGCAACCATAATTGTTCGTTGCTGTTACGGTGTAGGTGGTATTGACACCTGGTGTTACGCCTGTTGGGTCTTCGAGGTTGGAAGTATATCCCGCAGGGCTTGATGTCCAGCTAAAAGCGGCTGCGGTCGAAGAGGCTGTAACTGTCACGTTATTGATAGCCCAGTACCACCCCCAATCACAAATATATCGGAAGCGAATGTATACAGTGGGTTGATTCAGACACGCGGCTGTAAGCGGAATGGTAGCATTACTAAATGCATCGCGCGCACCCTGTGTGGAGGTGTAGGACTGAAGCGTGAGCCATGTAGCGCCATCAACACTCGCTTCAACAAACGCTTGATCGGGGCTTGCATTAAATCGGAAATAATGATTCAAATTGATGTTGGCCGCAGCCACACCAACCGTGCTAAAAGCCGGAGAAACTAACGATGTATTTGTGCTACTACCGCTGCCCTGAGCATCACTGTCGCTGAACATGAAGGAAGAAGCATCGTTCGTAACGATGGTCTCTGCTCCGTTGTTGTAGTTATTGGCACGAATCGTCCACGCCGCATTGGCCGGCGTTCCACCTGTTGAGTTATTGATAGCTGTCCATGCCGGGTTTGCGGCATTAAAGTTTTCCGACAACATCGTAAACGACGAAGCTGAGTTTGACGCGGCTGACGACGACAATGCTACCGGCTGACCTGCACATACAGTAGTAGGAGAAACACTTGCGGCAACTCCCGTTGGCAACGGATTTATCGATGCAACAACAGCGGCTCGGGTCGACGAACAACCGGTGGTTGTATTTCGTGAAGCCGCATAATAGGTGGTTGTCGATGAAATCGACGGAGTGGTAAAGCTAGAAGTACCTGTTCCGCCGGCTAGTGGCGAACCGCCTGTTGCGGCCGCATACCAGTCGATAACCGCACCTGCCGGTGGAGTTGCATTAAGCACAACCGTTCCTGTTCCGCATCGTGAGGCTCCCGAGCCCGTTGGTGCGTTCGGAGCTGCTGTTACAGTAATTGTAATTGAATAGCCACTACTTACAAATCCAAATGTACTATTCCTCACCGTCAGAGTACCCGTGTAAGTTCCCGCTGCTAGGTTAGCCGGCAAAGCAATGGTTATAGGACTGCCGGATAAATTGGCGTCTATCACATCAGTAATGCCCGTTGCAAAATCAACGCTATATCGATCAGGGCAACCTGTGGTTGTTGAATATGCCAATGTTACATTTTGCGCTGCGGCACTAAAACATGAAGTAGCGGTTGTATTCGTTAGAGTAATCGTTGGGTTGTTGGGTACAGCATATGTCACTGTTACCATACCATTGGCACCGTTACCGCCCGAATAATCGGAATTGTCATCAGTTACCGCACCACCTCCACCACCTCCGATTTGAGTTGCTGAATTTCCATTACCTTCATTCCCTGTACCAGTGAATCCATTACCACCGGCTCCACCTCCTGTCGGAGCAGTGCCTCCGGTTTGATTTGATGCATTATTTCCGTTTTGACCTGTTCCTGCAGAAGAGCCGCCGCCGCCGCCTCTATTATTACTCCTGCTTCCGTTTGCTCCATTCCCTCCATTGTAACTGAACGTAGAAGTAAAACCCGAATTTGTACCATTTGTTGCTGTGGCACCCGATCCATCTGAAGCATTACTTGAACCTGCGTTTCCACCGGCACCTCCGGCCGCCAAAATATTTACACTCAAACCGCTATTTACAAATGATGAAGAACCGCCTGAACTACCATTACCCGTTCCACCCGTTCCACCGGAACCCACAGTAACTGTGTAAGTTTGGTTTCCAGATACGGATAAATCTACATTTTTTACATAAGAGCCTCCTTTACCGCCACCACCTGACGCAACATTTCCAGTGACACCGCCACCAGCGCCGCCACCGCCCCAGGCTTCAACGGTGAGGTTAGTCACGCAATTGGGAACGGTAAACGTTCCGTTTGAGGTAAAAGTTGTTGTTAAAGTGCTTCCGGGTATAGCAGCTCTTCTTAATGCTATTAAAATTGCCCCGTCTCTTGCATTACCTGAAAGCGTGACAGTTCCGTTGCCTGTAGATCCAGCGCTTGATTTTATTGCCCAAGCACCCGCGATTCCCATATCCAAATCAGCATTAAAAGGAACGTCAATAAACTCCGTCAATGAACCGGGAGATGTTGTATTCCAATCGCCATTAAAATTTCTGTCGTCTGAAATCATTGCAAGCATAATTACCGCTGCGTTGCTCGTTGAAGTTGTAACTGCATTTGCAGAAAGAGAGGTATTGTCGGTACTACTACTTGTGAATGCACCCGCAACATCTATTGGATTAGATGGATCTACACCCGAAAAAGCAATAATACTTGCTTGCATGTCGTCAGCATCACCATCACCCGTGAATGAAAAATTAGCAGCAGCTATGTCCGTTGCATCTGCAACTTTGTACAATACTGTGCCCCACCATTCATCATTTCCTGTTTCATAATACTTTGCACCATCAACTAAAGTCCAACCTGTGCTCGTAGCATTTGCCAAAGTATTGCCGTCGTTATCAGCTTGATTGATGGTAGCAAGCATAACATCTCCAACAGTCAACCCTAAAGGTTTGTCGACTGTAACTGATGTTGTCGTGCTGGTTGCACTTGTTGCTGTTCCCCGCTGCGCTATTTGTGCAAAAACATCACTACCGCCAAGCGCAAACGCCAGCAATACCATAGCTTTTGAAATAACAGAGGAGAAAATAGAAGAGGGGCGAAACGTTCCCATGAGCATTAAAAATTAGTTGTCAGTTCAAATATTCATCGCAAATATACATCAACTCGTCTAAAAAAAACAACAATTAATAAAAAATTAATGTTGCTTTATCGAATTAGTGCTTCTGCGCTAAGGGGTGTATAAC
>JBKCDO010000136.1:0-6046 GCA_046304755.1 Flavobacteriales bacterium | reverse complement strand
CCCTCATCCCATTGCCTACGATTAAGTCAAACTGTAACTGCTCAAGTTCGAAGCCAAGTCGCATGGCGGCATTCGCAATATGATACATGGCATCCTCCTCTGCGCTGACTTCATTGGTGGCTAAAAGCTTCAATTTTCGCTGTCTAAGGCAGGCCATAGTTAGCTGACGGTCGGTCACCCAGCATGCGATAGACGAACCTTCTGCAGGCGCAGAAATAGCAGCATAACGCGCGACCAAGGCAGCTGCCGGAATAACACGCGCATTCGGAATAAATCCGACCAGTCGCGGCATCCAGTCAGGGGTTTCATAACAGCAAACTGCGTCGAGTTCGGTTATTTCTGTGAATTGCGCATGGCTCACAGACACCTGGTGTTGCAGTTGCAGGTACGAGGTGATTTGTTTTTCATCAAAATAGGCAGCAGGAACGATGGAATAAAGCGCTGCATCGAAACTGACGGTGCATTTTCTAAACAAGTGATCATGCCAGTTGCGCTGGTAGATGAACTCCACCGGATCGCCGAGAAATTCATCGGAAATCACGTGCCAGCGGCATTGAGAAGAAGCAGCTTCAAATAATGCCGCTTCAACAAAACGGTCACTGATATGCAACACCAAGTGCATACTCGATGCTTCATCGAGCAACTCCTTGGGCATTTTCATTTTTGCCGCCAGTTCGGGATTAAATACCGCCATAATCAGGAATATTCCGCTGCTAAACTAAGCACAGTTTGGTGGATGTCTTTTCTTTGCTGCTCATAGATAGTCAACTGCTTTGGAGAATGCGCCCCTCATATCACAACCACTTTTAGAAGCGGCCTTGCACGGTCACTTTGGGCATGAGGCTACCGAAGGTCAAGCCAAATTGTTTTACGCATTCACACGATTCGTGCTATCTGACAAACCGCGTTGTGCGTTGCTCATTCGTGGTTATGCAGGCACCGGGAAAACTACTTCGGTGAGTGCGATGGTGCATACTTTATCCCAATTCGGAATAAATTATGTGCTGCTGGCGCCCACCGGCAGAGCAGCCCGGGTATTGAGTAATTACTCCGGCCGTCAGGCAAAGACGATTCACAAACACATTTATTATTCCAAGCGTTCGCGCACCGGTGAAGGGTTGTATGAATTGAAGGAAAACCGTCTAACTCAAACGATTTTCTTCGTGGATGAAGCGTCCATGATTGGTCATCACGGAGCTGAGAGCTATCATGATTTACTCGACGATTTGATTGCGCATGTATACAGCGGCGAAGATTGCAAGCTGGTTTTCATCGGTGATAATGCGCAGCTTCCACCCGTAGGAGCAGCGGAAAGCCCGGCGCTTCAAATCGATCATCTGCGCAGCAATTATTACCTCCACATCGCCGAAATCGAATTGCATGAAGTCATTCGTCAGGCCGAGGGTTCAGGCATTCTCGATAATGCGACAGGTCTGCGAAAACAAATTACAGCGGCCGAGAAAGCCCTTCCGCACTTGAATGTGTCTGGCTACCGCGATATCATTCGTATCGAAAGTGACTTACAGGATTATCTGGAAAATGCATTTTCACGCTATGGGAAGGATGATATGATTGTCATTACGCGCAGCAACAAACGCGCTAACCTTTTCAACCGTCAAATCCGTCAGCGAATCCTTTGGAACGAGGAAGAAATCAACGCCGGTGACCGGATGATGGTGCTGAAGAACAACTACTATTGGTTGAAAGAGGGGGAAGATCGCGCGGGTTTCATCGCCAATGGTGACACGCTGTTCATCAAGCGTATTTTGCGTTTTGAGGATCGTGAACCCTTTCGCTTTTGTAAAGCCATCGTGAGTATGCCCGACTATCCTGATATGCCGGAGTTTGAAACCATCCTCCTGTGCGACGCGATTTGGGAGGAACAATCGTCGTTGAGTAATGAAAAGCTACAGGCGCTGGGCAATCTAATCGCCTTGGATTATCCGGAGATTACCGATCGCCGATTGCTTCGGAAAAAAGTAGCTGAAGACCCCTATTACAATGCGCTTCAAGTGAAGTTTGCCTACGCAGTGACGTGTCACAAAGCGCAAGGTGGACAATGGCCATGTGTCTTTGTTGACCAAGGTTACATCACCGATGACATGGCGGGTCTTGAACTCAATCGCTGGTTTTATACAGCCTTTACACGGGCACAAGAACAACTGTATCTGGTTGGATTCGAAGATCAATTGTTTGAACATCGCTAATTTCGCGCCTCATGGAAGAGCTCGAAGTGCATGATGATCAGCCCGCAATGTGGAAGCGTTACTTCCTTCACATCTCCTACGATGGCACGAATTACCATGGATGGCAGCGACAATTGAACAGTCATTCCGTGCAGGAAGAAATCGAAGCGGCCTTGCGCAAATTGTTGCGTCAGGAAAAAGTTGTATCGGTCGGTTGCGGAAGAACAGATGCCGGTGTGCACGCGCGCGACTTTTATCTTCATTTCAATGCCGAGAAACCTATTACCAATAAAGCAGAAATTCTCTTCAAGCTCAACCTGATGTTACCCAAGGACATTGGACTGTTCGGGCTTTGGCAAGTAGGGGATTTAACGCACGCTCGGTTCGATGCGATTGAAAGGAGTTATGAGTATCACATTCATCAACGACGCGATCCTTTTATCCAGCGATTCTCTACTTTTTACCCTTGGGCCTTGGACATTGACCGTATGAATGAAGCCGCTGCGATGCTGCTTCCATACAAAGACTTCGCAGCTTTCTGCAAGTCGGGAGGCGGTCAGAAAACAACACTATGCGATCTGAGAGAAGCTCGCTGGGAGCAGGATGATTACAAACTCGTGTTCCACATTAGAGCCGATCGGTTTTTGCGCAACATGGTGCGTGCAGTGGTGGGTACGCTACTGGAAGTTGGTCGCGGAAAAATGGACCTGGCGGAATTCCGATCGATTGTAGAAGGTGGCAAGCGCACGCAAGCGGGAGAAAGCGTGCCGGCGCAAGGACTGCATTTGACACGTATCCTATATCCTTCGGATAAAATTCAGCCAATCGACTGACCAACTATTCATAACAAAGTTTTTAATTTTAATTGGGCAAAAAAGCCAATATTTGCAACCAATCCCTAAACATCGTTCATCATGTTAACCAGTTTCCTATTGCTCCTGAGCACGCTGTTCATGCCAACCGAACCGGCCGACACCTCCAAAAGTGACGGATGGAAAAAACTCGAAGTAAAAGAATACACCGTTGAGTACCCTGAATCCTGGGCAGTCGACACCAGTGGCGCTTCGGGTATGGATTTCATCCTGTCCTCTCCGTTCACCGATGAGGAAGACTACTACAACGATTTTGTCAATATCGCGGTAATGCCCATGTATGGCTTGGGAAAGACACTTGATTCTTATGTGGAGGAAGTGATTCGTGATATCCCTTTTTTCTATAGCAAAGCGGTAATTACCACCAACAAAAAGGAAACAAAAGCCGGCAAACCTTGTTATGTGTTGACTTACGCCGGTATTTTGAACACTTTCCCCATTGCCATGCATCAGTACATTTGGTTCGAAAACGAGAAAAGCTACACGCTAACATATACTGCTGAGCAAGGCTCATTCGAAAAATGGTTCAAGGACGCAGAGCGTATTATGGACAGCGTTCAATTCAAAAAGTAAGCATTGAGTAAAAGCGGAAAGGCATTTGATTTTGCCATATTCTTAAGGTTATACCGAAAAGGCAAGCCCTATAGGCTGCCTTTTTTTGTGACCTTGTTTTTGGTCATCCTGCTGGCATGCATGGTGGGTATTCGTCCTGAACAGATGCGCACTATACTGGATGAAGCCATGCCTGCAGGCGACACGCAACGCGTCATGCAAATCAGTATTTGGTTTATCGGATTCCTGTTTATCGAAGCTGTGCTTCAATATGTGCAAGCCCAGTTGGCCAACCGCGTGGCACAATCGATTACCTATGACTTACGGTCAGAGCTATACGCGCATGTAGCGAAATTCAAACTGAGTTATTTCGATAAGACGCCCGTTGGCCAGGTGGTGACGCGGGTAATCTCAGATATTGACGGCATTGCTGATGTTTTCTCTGCCGGCATTCTCGACATCTTCCGCGATGTGCTTAAGCTCATCTTCATCGTTGGCTTCATGTTTTGGCTCGATTGGAAAATGACATTGATGGTCATTATACCTATTCCATTGCTGCTTTATGCAACGCGTATCTTTCAGCAAGCCGTGAAGTCGTCGTTCAACGATGTGCGAAATCAAGTGGCTCGCATCAACGTATTCATCCAGGAACATGTGAGTGGGATGAACATCATTCAAATTTTCAATCGAGAACAGCAAGAGAAGACCAAGTTCAACACCATCAATCAGGAACATCGTGACGCCCATATTCGGGGCATTTGGGCATACAGCATCTTCTTTCCTGTAGTCGAATTATTGAGTGCCGGATCGGTGGCTCTTATGATTTGGTGGGGCTTGCATGAGTCCCTGGATGATCGTATGACTCCCGGCCTATTGCTTGAGTTTTCAACCTTCATCACGATGATGTATCGTCCTATACGTCAGATGGCTGACAACTTCAATGTATTGCAGATGGGAATTGTCAATGCCGAGCGCGTTTTCAAATTGCTTGATACACCCGAAGAGCAGGTTGACACGGGAACCATCGATGCCGCCAAATTGCAAGGCGGTATTCGCTTGCGTGAGGTGACTTTCTCCTATGTTCCGGGGCAAGCTGTGCTTAAGGGAATCAATCTCGACATCCAACCGGGAGAGATGATTGCCTTCGTGGGTGCAACCGGCGCAGGCAAAAGCAGTATCGCGCTGTTGTTAAACCGATCGTATGAACTGGATAGCGGCTCCATTTCGATTGATGACTATGACATTCGTTCGCTCAGTTTGCAATCGCTGCGCAAGCACGTGATCATGGTGAATCAGGATGTCTTTCTCTTCAATGACAGCATTCTAAACAACATAACGCTGCATGATTCCTCCATATCCCGTGAGGCCGTGATTGCTGCAAGTAAGGAAGTGGGTGCCCACGATTTCATAGAGAAACTTCCGGGCGGTTATGACTACAACGTGCGCGAACGAGGTGGTATGCTCAGTGTGGGTCAGCGCCAGCTGATCTCTTTTGTGAGGGCGTTTGTGCGGAATCCTGAAATCTTAGTGCTCGATGA
Organism: Flavobacteriales bacterium; assembly: GCA_046304755.1. Classification (GTDB taxonomy): domain Bacteria; phylum Bacteroidota; class Bacteroidia; order Flavobacteriales_D; family Sanyastnellaceae; genus JAIBBG01. The sequence goes on along the minus strand of JBKCDO010000136.1, from coordinate 898 downwards.
AGCGACGTCCAGCGTTGATACGGAATCAGAGTTGCTCATTCAATACGCAACACGCAAGATTACACGTGGCCGCACGAGCATCGTGATTGCGCATCGATTATCGACGATTCAAGGTGCGGATAAAATTGCGGTTATTCACCAAGGGACCATCGCTGAGCTGGGATCTCACCAGGAACTATTGCAGCGCGAAGGGCTTTACAAGCGCCTATTTGAACTGCAGTTTCAATGATGTGAGGTTCACTGCTTAACGAAAGGCAGCGTCATTTCCGAAGAAATAGTTTTTACTCGCCACACGTAGGACCCTGCGCCGATAGGCAGATCACCTAAGACAATTCGCTGCTTTGCGGCAGGCAGATTTTCATTCAATACCTGATGAATCATCTTTCCCTGTATATCCAAGATTTCAACGCACACTGCGCCGGGCTGTCCCGTTGTGAAGGTGAGCACTGAGTTTTCAGTCACAGGGTTAGGATAGCACGTCAATGAGGACTTCTCCGCTTCAAGACCTGTCACATCCGAAGTTTGAAAGCCAATAATTCGCACCGTGTTGTTGCCAGAATTGGGAATAAGTAAGGTGTCGATTTCTTCGGCATAAGCGATATCCGCAGGGTTATTCAGTCCGCCGGCAACCGTAATGACCTCGCTTACGCTAAAATCCGGAGCGTATTTAGTGATGCGTTGTGGGGCCCATGAAGCCAGGTAATAATTACCCTGCGAGTCGTTATCGATACCATCAATACTATTGAGGGATGAGTTGGCCACAAGTGTGTTGGTGGAATAATCCGCAAGTGAAACTGCTGTAATATCGGAGCTGGTTCCGCTCCATGCGACGAACACCAATCGGTTATTGGTTTCATCATAGCAAATCCCATTGGGTGTCACTACTGTATTGGTGACC
>JBKCDO010000135.1:0-3280 GCA_046304755.1 Flavobacteriales bacterium | reverse complement strand
ATTCAGGAGTGTCCCGAGGCGTTGAATGCGTTGAAATACTTTGCGGAGAAGAAGCCGGAGTTGTGCATTATTTCGGCGGGTTCGCTCCTTGGGTTATTGCTGCGATCAGGACAATCGTTTCCCGTTGGGAAAGTAGAGTTTCTGACCATGTATCCCATGACCTTTCGGGAAGTGCTTCCTCAGTGGGATAAGTCGGCCTCAGAATATCTGAACCAGCACAGCGCGCCGGAGAGGATTCCTGATCTCTTTTTTAACAACTTGAGTGATTTATACAAGCGCTATTTGGTAACAGGCGGGTTGCCTGCAGCCGTTAAAAGTGTTGCGGCAGGAGAGCCGCCTGCGGCATGCGATCGTGTACTGGATAATTTAGTGCTTGCTTACAAGGGTGATTTTGCGAAACATCCAGTGATGAAAGACGTGGCTAAAATTGGTTGGGTCTTCGACTCGTTACCGGCTCAACTGGCCCGAGAGAACAAGAAGTTTGTATACGGCCGCGTGCGAACGGGTGCACGTGCAAAGGATTATGAAGACGCCATTGAATGGCTGATAGCAGCCGGACTCGTGCATCGTGTAAAACTCATCAGCAAGCCGGGAATGCCGTTGTCTGCTTATGAAGACATGGAAGCTTTTAAGTTGTATTCGTTTGATGTGGGCATTATGCGGCGGATGGCTAAGTTGTCGTCGGGTATTTATGCCGAGGGAAGTCGGTTGTTTACAGAGTTCAAGGGAGCTCTTATTGAAAACGCCGTGTTGCAGAGTTTGGTGGCTAGTTTGGGTGAAGCACCGCATTATTGGACCTCGGGCAATACGGCTGAGGTGGATTTCATTATCACACACGACAATCAACCTATACCGGTAGAGGTTAAGAGCGATGAGAACATTCGCAGTAGAAGTTTAACGCTATACTATCAAAAGTATGAGCCGATTATGCGCATTCGCTATTCGCAAAAAAACCTGCAGTTAAGGGATGGCTTATTGAACATCCCGCATTTCATGGTGGATTACACGCAGGATTTGCTGCGTGAGGCGATATCGGCACATTGAGCAATCGTGCATAAACCGAGGACAGGAGATTGTAAAACACTGTCAAGTATTTTCAGGACGGGTCAGAAACCCATCCCCGACCCTTCCCAAAGGGAAGGGAGGCTGACCACACAACCACCCCCAATTAACCATTCCAGCCTTCCACACATTCGCCACACATTCGCCACTCGCCACTTGCCATTCGCCACTAGTCATTAGTCCCTTGTCATTTATCACTAGTCATTCGCCACTCGCCATTCGCCACTATTTTTACGTTTACTAATCAAACACGCCCGTTTGCGCGAACGACCTACGCCCGAATGCTTATGTATCGCAAGATTTGCGGAAACGATAAGATTAACCTAGAACAAAACGAATCATCATGAAGAAGTCAATTTTACTGAGCATCATCACCGTCATGATTGCTGTATTGGGCAAGGCACAAGAATGCACCTTGCCCGCTAACCTCCAAAACGGCCTCGTCGGCTACTGGCCGTTTAATGGAAACACATTTGATGAAAGTGCAAATGGAAATAATGGAACAAACAACGGTGTTGATTTCGGCGAGGACAGATTTGGCAACCTCAATTCAGCAGGAGTATTCGATGGCAATGATTACGTGCTTGTTGAAAATGCCATTGACCAAATCAACACATCCTCCGTGTGTGGTTGGTTCAATAGTGCGGCAATTCAAGGTGCGGCATTTGTGCAATTCGGGAATGATAATCCCAATACGGGGTGTACTGGTATGTCAATAGGGCAAGGAGAAGGCGATTTCATCGGAGATGGGAATAATCTTCACGCGGTTCTTAATTGCACAACAGGTTGGGTTACGGGGCACTTCGAACTTCCTTCCCCAGGAACCTGGACACATTTTGCCATGGTAAAATCTCCGGGTCGACTGTCACTATTTATTAACGGAGTTATAGTTGCATATCGCATTGTAGGGGAGCCCACCTTTGATTTACAAACCATTTTTTTCGGCGCATCCTCTACATCATTAGATTATTCTTTTCAAGGTTTATTGGATGATATTTATATATACGACAGAAACCTCACAGAGGCTGAAGTTGCCGAACTCTACTCGTCGAATTCCGGACTCACGGCACGCATTATTAGCGATGGTCGGAACACGCTTCCTGTTGCAAGCCCTGTTACTTTAACGACGAACGAAGGAGTGTATAATTACCAGTGGTATTTAAATGGCAACACCATTGATGGAGCAAATCAAGTTAACTACAATCCTATTACATCAGGCACGTACACTGTTACCATTAGCAATGGCGTGTGCTCCACAACATCCCTTCCCGTTGTAATTACATTCACGGAAAACCCCATCATGTGCGAGTTACCACAGAGTTCTTTCTCTAATGGGGTAATCGGATTTTGGCCATTCTGCGGGACATATCATGACTTGGGACCAAACATGCAAAACACAAAATCGAGCGGCGCCACCCTTACTACCGACAGATACGGCACTCCCAATGCTGCATATCATTTCAACGGGTCAACGGATTTTATGATTGTTGAGGATGCACTATCCAATCTAGATACTATTTCATTAGTTGGTTGGTATAAAAGCGATTTCATTCAAGGGGGGGCATTCGCATATGTCGGCGTGAATAGTCCTGTTTATGGTTGTGACGGTATTGGGATTGGACAAGGTGAGGGTGACTACATAACAGACGGTAATAACTTGCACACAGACTTCGGATGCTCTGGCGGTTGGTTAGGCCCGGGAATTCCTTTACCGGATCCAGGAAGCTGGAACCAATTCGGTTTCTCTAAAGCAGGAGATGACTATAGAATATACCTGAATGGTCAACTCATTCAGTCATACCAATTAAATACCCCATCATTCCCAACAAACTGGATATTTTTCGGTGCAGCCTCTCCTGGTGGTGATTATGCATTTTCGGGAAGTTTAGATGACCTTATCATATTTGATCGAGCGCTCAGCGCAAACGAATTTGTTCAACATTTCGAACAGAATTATGAGCCGGTTAGTTGTAATCAACTACCCGCCTCTCTCCAACAAGGCCTCGTCGGCTATTGGCCATTCTGCGGCAACGCGAATGATGAGAGTGGGAATGAAAACAATGGTGTGGTGAATGGTGCGACGTTGACGGAGGATAGAAATGGTAACGCAAACTCTGCTTACAGTTTCAACGGCATCAACAACGACATCACCATTCCAAATACACTAGATGCGCTTATTTCAAATGAAATGACCGTTTCGATGTGGTTCAACATGGAT
>JBKCDO010000134.1:0-24246 GCA_046304755.1 Flavobacteriales bacterium | reverse complement strand
AGGTATGACATAATCATACCGGCCATTGGCGCCACGAAAATGAAAATCGCGGTGGCAATAATGATTCCTCCGTTGATGGCCTGCCAGCCAAATGCCGCGAGAAATGCACCTGCAAATCCGCCGATAAGCGTATGCGAAGAGGATGACGGAATGCCGTACCACCAGGTAATCAAATTCCACGCAATAGCTGCCACGAGTCCCGAGAAAATCATGGCCAGTGGATGATGTGACGGATCGATATAAACTTCTTTAACCGACTTAGCAATGGTTGTCGCAACACTGTGGTCTTTAAATATGAAGAAGGCAATGAAGTTGAAAAACGCCGCCCAAACAACGGCCTGAAAAGGCGTAAGTACTTTTGTTGAAACAACGGTTGCAATGGAGTTTGCAGCATCATGAAAACCATTGATAAAGTCAAAAATCAATGCCAGTGCGATGACTGAAAGTAGCAAAATGGAGTAGTCCATGGCTGTGGATTATGAGTTCTTGACTAGAATGGATTCAATGGCATTGGCTACGTCTTCGCACTTGTCCGTGGCAGTTTCCAATACAGAGAGAATTTCCTTTTTCTTGATCATTTCAATAGCATTGGTTTCTTCAGAGAACAGGCGTGCAATGGCCAGGTCGAAAATGCTGTCGGCTTCGTTTTCAAGGTCGTTGATTCTTATGATGGCCTCCCTCACGCGCTGAGCATTCTTCATTTGTTGCAAATTTTGAATGGCACTATGAATTTCTATTACTTGACGGTTCAGAACGCTTGACAATCCATGCATGACCTGATCGATTTCCTTTAACTGATACAAGGAAATACGAGAAGCTGTTCCATTGATGAAATCTGCCACATCGTCAAGTGATGTTGCTAAGTAGTGAATGTCTTCGCGGTCAAATGGAGTGATGAAGTTTTCGCTGAGCTCAGTGAATAATGCGTGCGTGATTTGGTCTCCGACATGTTCCAAATCGTGGATTTGTCGAACGATAGCATCACGGGATTGTTCGTCGGCATCGAGGAGTTCTTTGAATTTGTCTGACATCGCAACCAGGTTGGTTGTGGCTTTGGAAAACGCGTCGAAGAATTTGCCTGACTTTGGCGCGAACATTTTGAGCAGTTTCATAAGCGAAATTTTGCGGCAAATGACGTTGCGTAAGCGAAAACCAATCTTTATTTAATGTTACCATACTGTTAAGGGGATAAAGCGGTGTTTAACGCACGGCTAACACGAGGTTGAAAATCAAGGGTTGATTTTCACCTCCTGATGAGATGAGTTAACGCAGGGGTAACATAAAGGGTATGGGCAAGGGTCATCTTTGTTTAATTGTTAGAGGAGTATGAACTCATGTTCAAGTTTATTCTAAATCGGTATGACGGCATCAAATGAGAGTGTGAATCAGGTTTCTTCGCATGAAGAAGAACCCCTAGTGAAACGATCCATTGATTTTATATTTCAGGCACTGCTGCCCAAGGACAAGTTATTTTATCCACTCTTCGATCAGGCGTGTGCTAACCTGGTAGAGGTTGCTCGGGTGTTAGAGTCGGCATTAAAGTCAGATTCGGTTACGCGTATTCAATCGCATGAAAGGATTAACCTGTTGGAGAAGCAGGGTGATGAAATTACGCATGCCATTATGCGTGAAACGGGAAACACGTTTATCGTACCCTTCGACCGAGAAGATATTCATGCGCTTGCCGTAGCTATTGATGATGTTGTGGATTATATCTACGGCACTTCGAAGCGTTTGGATTTATACAAGGTGCACACCATCACCCCGGCGATGATTCGTTTGGCTGAGATTATTACCCTATCGGCAGTCGAACTTCAATCTGCTGTGAAGGAAATGCGCAGCTTAAGGAATGTGCGCAAAGTGAAGGCGCATTTGCACACCATCAACACGCTGGAAAATGAGGCGGATCGCATCATGAATGATACGATTGCGGCGATGTTTCGCGATGAAACTGATGCCATGACAATTCTCAAGATGAAAGAGGTCATTACCTTTTTGGAGAACGCCACCGATAAGTGCGAGGAGGCGGCGCACGTCATCGATAGCGTGGTCATTAAATTTTCCTAAGGAGTTTTCACGAACTTTACGGCGTTAAAAGTGCTTTCTTAACATTGCACCATCTAATTCTGCCTTGGCCTTTGCCTGCTGAATGCGCAAACCGGCTGAAACTGAGGGAACTTACTATGAATACTACCAGTCCACTCACTAGGCTTTGGCGTCTTGTGCGCTCAGAACAGTCTGATATCCGTGATGTCTACATTTTTTCCCTATTTCAAGGGATGGTCAATCTGTCTTTGCCCCTGGGTATTCAGGCCATAATCAACCTACTCCAAGCCGGTCAGCTCAGAGCGTCATGGGCCGTGTTGGTTGTTTTTGTCCTACTGGGAATTTTTTTTAACGGCTTATTGCAGTTGCGACAAATGGCGATTACCGAATCGATTGAGCAACGACTCTTTGTGAAATCCTCATTTGATTTTGCTTACCGATTGCCGCGCGCTTCATTCGACTCGGTTAAGGGAAAGTACTTTCCGGAAGTCATGAATCGTTTCTTCGAAATCATGACTGTTCAAAAGGGTGTTTCTAAGCTACTGCTGGATTTTTCTACAGCGGTAATTCAAATAGTTTTCGGGTTGCTTCTGCTTTCCTTTTATCATCCGTTGTTTATCATGTTGGGCGTTCTTTTAGCCCTGTTGTTGATTGGTATTTTTCGGTTTACGGGCAAAGAGGGCTTGAACAGCAGTCTGGAAGAAAGCAAGCATAAGTTCGCCGTTGCGCATTGGCTGGAGGAACTTTCCCGAACGTTCACCACGTTTAAATTGAGTGGCAGCAGTAAGTTGCCGTTGGAGCAAACAGACACACATACCTCGGCTTATTTGAATGCGCGAAAGCGCCATTTCTCTATACTGGTTATTCAATTCAAAGCACTGGTGGTGTTCAAGTTGTTGCTTGCGGCGGCGTTGATAATCGCGGGCAGTGTATTGGTGATTGAGGGCCAGATCAACATCGGTCAGTTTGTGGCGGCGGAAATTGTGATTTTGATGATTATCGGCAGTGTCGAGAAAATCATCCTCAACATGAGCACGGTTTACGATGTGTTGACCGCGCTGGACAAAATCGGAAGCATTACTGATATCTCGCTTGAGCGTGAAGGTGGCATTGATATCCGCGAAACGGGCGGCGAAGCAGGGTTACACTTAAAAATACAAGATCTCGGGTACACTTTTTCGGACGCAACAACTGCGGTTATCAAGGGATTTAATCTGGAGGTTAAACCGGGAGAACATGTGTGTATTGCAGGTCCGAATGGCAGTGGCAAAACCTTGTTGCTGAAATTGATTACAGGATATTATGCGAAGTTCGATGGCAGCATCACCATGAATGATGTGCCGTTGGAGAACTTGGACCTTGTTGCCTTGCGTGAAGTTATCGGAGAGAACTTTGCCGACCAAAGCGTTTTTAAGGGAACGGTTATTCAAAACATTACCTGCGGCCGCGACCATATTGGTATACAAGAAGTATTGGATGCCGCGCGCATGGTGAATTTGCACGACTACATTACCACACTTCCGGAAGGATACGAGACGATGATCGACCCCGAAGGAAAGGTGTTGTCAGCGGGCATCATTCGTAAGATGATATTGGCGCGTTGTTTAGCCGGAAAGCCGAAGATGTTGCTCATGGAGGATAACCTGCAAGCCATTTTACCGGCAGAGCGGATGGAGCTTTTGGAGCGTATTCTAAAAGCAAACTCGAATTGCTCCGTGGTCATCATCAGTAATAATCCTGCAGTACAGCAATTGGTTCAGCGAACCATTCATATTGCATAAGCACCTCAAAGGACATGCTGGAAATTTCAGACTTCTCAATTAAAAACAAGATCAATACGGAAAACTTTAAGTCATTCCGCATAGTGGCTGCTGCCGGTAAGAGTAAGGCACTCAAACGAACGCTCTTGGTTGTGTTGGTCTTATTCCTCATCATACTGTGTTTGCCTTGGACGCAGAACGTGAGTGGAAAAGGAAACCTGACATCACTGAGACCCGATCAACGTCCGCAGTCCATTCAAACGGTTATTCCCGGGAAAATTGAAGAGTGGTATGTCAGGGAAGGAGACTTGGTGAAAAAGGGGGACACCATCATGCGCATCTCCGAAATCAAGGATGACTATTTCGATCCGAATTTATTGGGTAACGTAGAAGGCCAGATTAAAAGCAAGGAGGCGAGTGTGTCGGGTTATATGCAGAAAGTTGAAGCGCTCGATAGACAAATTGATGCGCTCAACGAAGGAGCCAAGCTGAAGCGCTCTCAGCAGGAAGTAAAAATCAGACAGGCGTTGTTGAAGGTTCAGTCTGATAGTATTGAGTCTTTGGTGGCAGCGAATAACGCTTCAGTTGCCCGGGAACAGTACGATCGTTTTCAGGCTTTGTTTGAAAAGGGATTAAAGTCAAAGACCGAGTTGGAGCAACGTGAGGTAGCTTATCAAAATGCACGATCCAAGCAGACTGAGACGGAGAATAAGTTGTTGATTGCCCGTCAGGAATTGAACAATGCTCGAACGGAGCTAAGCACTATAGCGCAGGATTTTCGCGACAAGATTTCCAAGTCTGAAAGTGAGAAGTTTTCGACGATGAGTATTCTGTATGATACCGAGGCCCAAGTGACGAAGCTGCAAAGTCAGTATGCCGGCTACAGTCAGCGCAGCGGTTTTTATTACATCACCTCGCCCGCAGACGGCTTTGTGACACGTGCCGTGAAGACAGGGATAGGGGAAACGCTTAAGGAAGGAGAGGAGGTGGTCACGCTCATGCCGGCGAACAACTCGCTTGCGGTGGAGTTGATGGTCAAGCCTATTGATTTTCCATTGCTGAGTGTAGGTCAAAAAGTACGATTTGTATTCGATGGGTGGCCTGCATTTGTATTCAGCGGTTGGCCCGGTGCGTCGGCCGGAACGTATGGTGGTGTAATCGTGGCCATTGACAATTTCACCAATTCCTATGGCGAGTATCGTGTACTTGTAGCGCCTGATCCGGATGACTTGCCCTGGCCTCCCGGCATTCGCGTGGGCGCAGGCGCTCACGGTATGGCGCTCTTGAAGGATGTTCCTATTGCTTATGAGATATGGAGGCAATTCAATGGATTCCCTCCTGATTATTATCGCGCTGAACCCAAAAAGGAGAAGTAAGATGAAGAGGCTGCAATCAGTATGTGTTTTAGTCGCTTCATTGGGCCTTCAGTCAGTAAGCGCTCAAACGGAACCTGTGCTAACGTTCGAAGAGTTTCGTTCGTTGATGAAGAGCCATCCCAAACTGGCTTATGCCGGTTTGGCTGAAGAGCGAGGAGCGCAGGAGTTGACACGCGCCAAGGGTGCTTTTGATCCGCGTTTATCGGGAAATTATCAATACAAGTTTTTCAAAGGAACCGAGTACTATAATCAAAGTGCTGTTGGTCTGGATGTGCCTTTGCGCGCACCGGTAACGATTAAATCGTTGTATGAAAATGCAGATGGTGCTTATTTCAATCCGGAAGAAACAACACCCAACAGCGGCCTATTGAGCGTGGGTGTTGCTGTTCCACTCGGACAGGGGTTGATTACAGATAAAGCAAGAACAGAATTACGACAAGCGGAAGCGTTTGTCGTTTTTTCAAAGTTGCAGCGCGCGGCCATAACCCAAGAGTTGTTGCATGATGCGTACAAGCAGTATTGGCTCTGGTGGATGAGTCGCAGCGTTTTGGATATCAGCAATGACTGGGTGAGTATAGCGGCAAATCGTCTGGAAATTACCAAGCAGCGATTTTCGCTGGGCGACGTCGCTTCTATCGACACGCTGGAAACTTTTATTCAACTGCAGCAACGTATGCAAAAGGCTTATGCTGCCGGAACGAAGGTCAACAAGGAGCAGCAGGAGCTGCGATCGTTTTTATGGTCTTTGACCGAAACGGGTGATTATGTGTTGTTGGAAAATGCGGTGCGTCCGCAGCGTGAAATTAGTTTTGATGGTGCAACGGACAATATCCCGGTATTGACCTCCAAGGCGATGGATATCGTCAATCGTAATCCGGAGTTGATGAGTTACGCTGCGGTGTTTGATCGTTTGCGAGCAGAAGAGCGCTGGAAGAAAGAGTCGTTGAAGCCTATTGTGAATGTGCACTACAATGCGCTCACCGAACCTACGGCAGGTGCAAGTGATGTCATTTCTTCCAACAATTATAAGTGGGGCGCGCAACTAGCATGGCCGATATTTATGCGCAAGGCCAAGGGGGAACTAGAATTGACACGCATCAAGATTCAAGAAACAACCCTCGAGGCGGATGTGAAGATTGCAACGACTCGAAACAAAGCGATAGCCGCGATACAAAATCTAGGTTTATTACGCAGTCAACTTGCGACACTTCAAGGCAATGTGCGCAACATGGAAACCTTATTGGAAGCGGAAAGAGAGAAGTTCAATTCAGGCGAAAGCAGTGTGTTTTTGATTAACGTTCGAGAGCAGCAGCTGTTTGATTTACGGCTGCAGGAAGTGGAAGCTTCATATCTATTGAAGGTGACCGAACTTGAATTGCTTTATTTACTTGGAGAGTTGAATTAAGGAGAGCAATTAGCGAAATAAAAAGGGCGACTCACAATGAGCCGCCCTTTTCAATTTGTGTGATTAATTCTAGTTGCCTGTTACCACAATCTTCTCAGAAGATGTTTGGCCTGCAGATGTTCCGTTGAGGAAGTAAACCCCGGTGCTCAGGCCGCGCACTTCGTATCGGAAGCTGTTCGCAGCGTTGAGCTTAATAACTTCTACAACCTGTCCAACGCTGTTGATGAGGAAGTATTCTCCTGCATCTTCAGAGCGAACAGTGAACTGACCATTGCTTGGGTTAGGATACACTTCAATAACAGTGTTACGTGTTGCATCGGTTTGATTGTCGTCGATGCAAGTTGCCAATGTCAGCGCTTTTGAGCGTGTTCCCGAAGAACCACATGCGTTATTCGCCTTAACGGTAACGCTTCCGGCGGCTGCGCCCCAGTTGGCAGTCATCGCTGTTGTGCCTTGTCCGGATGCAATGGTGCATCCTGCAGGCACTGTCCAGGTGAAAGTGTTTGTGCCTTGCGCCAGTGTGCTGAATGCAACGCCCACTTGGTTAGGACAAACAGAGGCAGGACCCGTGATGCTCGCCGGAGTTGATGGGAGACGAGTTAAAGAAGCGCTGCGAACCGTAGAACCTCCGCAGCTATTCAAAGCTGTAACGCTCAACGTTCCGGTTGTGAAAGTGCTAGGCACATTCAAGAGAATTTGGTTACCGTTGTTGAATACGATGCTACATCCCGTAGGTACAGACCAGTTGTAACTTATAATTCCGCTGGCCGCAGTGACAGAGTAGGTGAACTGTCCACCCCCGCATAAGTTAGTGGTTTGACCTGTCATTGTAGACAACGCTGCAGGGTTTTTAGAAAGACCCAAAGAACGCACCGCGCTTTGTCCACAAGTGCTTACCGCGCGGACGGAAAGTGTGCCGCTCGTAAAGTTGCTTCCAATGCTCAACGTAATACTTGCTGTGCCCTGACCGGATGTGATGGTCGCGTTAGTTGGTGCCGTCCACAAGTAGCTTGATGCTCCCGGCACGGCTGTAATTGCGTAATTAAGAACAGAGCCGGGGCATACGTTGGTTGTTTGACCGGTGATAGTTCCGGGAGTACCCGGTATACTATAAACGGTTAATGTGCGCGAGGCAGTGCTGGTTCCTGCGCAACTCTGTGCGCGAACACTCACCACACCGCTGGTTCCGAAGTTAGCAGCAAATGAAATCGTCACCGTTTGTGTTCCTTGGCCTGATGTAATGGTGGCATTCGTTGGCGCTGTCCACTGGTAACTGGTTGCAGCAGCAACAGCTGCGCAAGTGTAGGTTTGAGTGGTGTTCGGACAAACATCAGCAGTAGGTCCGCTAATAGAGGCGGGTGCTGCCGGTGCGGAGGTTAACGCATAGACGGTGCGGGCAAAAGAAGCGCTCGTTCCACACGGACCTACAGCACGAACACTCAAACTACCGGAATAATATCCTGAATTAAAGCTGAGGGTGATACTGTTGGTAGTGGATGATCCGCTGGCTCCAATGGGAATTGTCCATTGGTATGAGGTTGCACCGGGAATTTCGGGGGTCCAGAACACGTTTCCTGTTGAGTTGCGGCAAGCTCCATAAGGACCATTGATGACGGTTGGATTAGCCGGAGCACCTCCTGTTCCATTGCTAATGGTAGCCGAGTAGGAAGCAGTGCAACCGTAGAAATCGGTAACAGTCACCGAATATGAGCCTGCAGCCAGGTTTGCGATGTCTTCGGTTGTTGCACCATTACTCCATACAAACGTATAAGGCGCAGTTCCGTTGCTCATCGAGATGTTGATTGATCCGTTGGAAATAGCAGCACAAGTTGTGTTCGTGGTTACTCCGCTAATGTTCAGGTTACAACAGTTTTCGTTGATTGTGCCGTTACAGTTATCATCCACGAAATTGGCGCAGAGTTCTGAAGCCTCAGGGTTGATGTTCGCGTTATTGTCGTTGCAATCACCGTTGCAAGAAGTGAAGCCGTCACCATCCACGTCAAATCCTTCATCGATTCCGCCCGAACAGTTATCATCAATGCCGTTGCATACTTCTGTTGCTGAAGGCTTGATAGCGCTGTTGTTATCGTTGCAGTCACCGCCGCAAGAGGTGAATCCGTCGTTATCGGCATCGAAGCCTTCATCCACTGCCCCGTCGCAGTCATCATCGGTGCTGTTACAGCTTTCTTGAGCATTTGGACGAATAGCGGCGTTGTTGTCGTTACAGTCGCCACCGCAAGAAGTATATCCGTCGTTGTCGACATCAAATCCTTCATCGATGGTATTGTCACAGTCTTCATCCGCACCATTGCAAATTTCAAACGCACCCGGATGAACGATTGCGCTATTGTCGTTGCAATCTCCTTGGCATGTGGTATAGCCATCATTATCTGCATCGAATCCTTCATCGATTCCACCGGTACAGTTGTCATCAATACCGTTGCATACTTCTGTTGCTCCCGGTCTTACCGCGGCAGAATTGTCGTTGCAATCACCAGATACACCAACGTATCCTGCAGGTGCTGCGCATGCTGACACGGTGTTCGATGCGTTACCGTATCCGTCACCGTCGGCATCTTGGTACCAAGTGGCGCTGGTGCCTACTGTGATGAATCCTGTTCTAACTTCATCATCGGTGAAGCTCGCGTTTGAGGCTGTAAGCGTCACGTTGTAAGTACCCGGAGTATTGTAAGTTACAGTAGGGTTAGCGGCGGTGCTTGTTGACGGAGTTCCACCCGGGAATGACCAGTTGTAAGTAGTTGCACCAACTGAAGTGTTGGTGAAGGTTACCGATGAACCCTGACAAACGGAGGTTGCAGATGCGTTGAAGTTGGCCACTACGTTCGCAGAGGTTCCAACACAGTCTCCAATCGTTCCGAGAACGTTGTGGTTGAAGTCATTGAGGATATCAACGATATTGCTGATACACACCGTGCTGCCGGTTAGCGTTGAGTAGGTAACACGCAAAATTGCTGTAGCTGCGGTGTATGTTGGAACCTTCGTATTTCCTTCGCTGGTAACAGCGATGGTATTTCCATCAAAATGCAAGTGAGCATTCCAAGTTGCAGTAGGCAGCAAATTTTGAACGCCCGAAATCGTTGCGCCGGAGATATCGAATTGTAGTGCCCACAGTTCGTTTTGTGGATTGCTGACAACGATATCAAATGTTGAGTTTGTAGTATTCAAGTTTGCCAATCCAACGGTTACCGTTTCAGGATCTTGGATTTCCGGATCCCAACCACATGGCTGGTATTCCAAAGGTGGAACACCTGCGTCTTGTTGTTGGTGAATACACTGACCAACGTATGACGCGTCAGCAATGGTGATTTCGCCATCGGCATTCAAATCTGTGCAAGGACTAACAGCAATACCGCCGTTCACAGCAGCCTCACCATAAACGTGCTCGTCTTGCGGAGTGAGATAGCCGTCGTTATTCACGTCACCACTAAGCACGGTGCCGGGGCAGTTTCCGGCGCAGTCAACTTGTGCATCACCGAAAGGAATTCCCAGGCAGTCTTCGATTGCGGCGCAGCTAGAGATGTTTTTGGTGAAGTTGATGATGTTGTTGCTGGCATCACGACCAAATGAGATACACACTTGTGCGTAGTTGTTGTCGTAGCGCAATTCGTAACGACCGTTCTGGTCAGGATCCTGATCCCAGTTGGTACGAATGACCAAGTAGTAGGTACCTGCAGGAACGTTAGTGATATCGATCCACTGACAAGTCAAGCTTGAGGAGTAGATATCGGCGCAACCGGCTGTGATACCCATGTTGCCACAAGAGTACTGAGCAGAGATTCCCGAAGGACATGACAAGTCGAGTACACAGAATCCGTTTTTGAATCCGATGTTAGGCATCAGTGCACCATTTGCATCAAAAAGCAGGTATTCCGCATAACCGGCATAGTGGTAGTGGTTGTGGCAAGGATCGAAGGTGAATTGTGAATTCGCAGCGCTTGGTACACCGATGAAATAGTCTTGCGTACCGATATTGGCAATACGCGTGGTGAAGCGCAGGATTTGACGTGTACCCACGTTACTCTGTAAGCATCCTTCGTTCACCAAACAGGCATCACCGTTGGTGATTGTTGTTGATGTGAGCGAGCTATACATCTGGGCTTGATCCATAAACAAATCCGGTCCGAGGCCTGAACAGTTAGGATCTCCGTTGTAGTAGCAAGGACCGGGATTACCTGCTAGCGGTTGGTAATTGCAAGCGAGAATGTCCATGCATCCTGTGATGGCCCCCATGAATTCGAAGCTAACATCGTAGCTTGTTCCTGCGCAAGCTCCTGAACTACCCACACGCACGTAGTACGTGTCGCCACCCGTCATGAAGACGTCTGTTTGAGCCTGAACTCCGCAGAAGTCGTCGTTATAGGTGTAAGTAGCTTCGTTGGTGTTATCGAAGTTAGCCATGACACAATAGTCATACACCCAAATACGTGTATCACATGCCGCAGATCCGCAAGTGGTGATGCGGTATTGACCGTTGGTGGCTGGGGTAAAGACGTACCATGAGTTATCGAATGGAACTTCATTCAACCCTAAGGTTGCGGTGAGTGGATCGTTACAGCTTGTTCCTTCCGGACAATTTACATAACGGATATCGCGAGTTCCGAACTGGGCGCCTTGTGCTACAAGAACACCATTGAGGTATACTTTGTAGTTCCCAGTGCCGGTTAATCCGTTACCGGCTGAGTCATAGATTTCGAAGCGGTGACAAGCACTGCTGATACAGAACGTTGCGTCGTTGCTGGTTCCCTGAGCGATGACAACGTTATTGTTGTCAAACATCTTCCAGGAAGTTTGTGTCGGATTCGCATCGGGAGTGATGTCCACGGTAACCGTGCTACCCGCTGTGATGATAACGTTATTATTGGTAACCGTGTTGGAACCTGCAGCATCTGTCACTGTAAGTGTTGCGCTGTAGGTGCCGGCTGCGGGATAGGTTACTATAGGGTTTTGCGCGGTCGATGATGAAGGTGTTCCGCCGGGGAATGACCAGTTGTAGCCCGTGATGTTCCCCGAGCTCGTGCTGGTGTATTGAATATTCAAACAGTTCGTTCCGGTTGGAGCGTAGTTGAATTGTGCTGTAAGGACCGGGTAGGAACAAGTGCCGTCATTTTGCGTTGCACACGTAAGGTAGTTTGTGGCTTGCGGATCGGTGCACCCCAGGATGCCACTCGCGGTGACTTGCAGCGTGAAGGTTCCAACCGTAGCATTGTAGCCACCTGCTTGAATATAATAAGTGTTACCTACTGTCAATTGTGCACAGGTGAACGACAAATAAGAGCGGTAGGTTCCGCCGTAGTCATCGTTACATCCGATTTGAGTTCCACCGCAAGCGGTGTACACGGCAATACGAGTATCGGTATTAGTTCCTAATTGTGTTTCCACCACAACAGTTCCACCGGTGTAAACAAACGAATACCAAATGTCTTTGATAGCGGTTGTTCCGCCGCAACTAGGGTTAGCCGCGTTGGTGACTGTATTGGAATTGTTACAACTGATGTAACCACCATTCACGGTAATGGGAATGGCATTCGCACAGATGTCGTTAACGGGAGCCTGCGCCAGACCTGTAATTGAGGCGATAACGCACAGCAATGTTGACAGTAAAAACTGCTTCATCTTAGGTAATTTTGAGATTAATGGTTGGTTAATGTTCCTTTTTCAAGGCGAACGAATGTAGTTGATAAATGTCATGAACACAAAACTTTTTTGCCTTGCGGTTGCATTCAATCGACAAGGTCGAAATTCGCGGACCTAATATTTCGCTTACATGCTTTCGAAGAAAACCGATAAGAAACTCTTTCTGCTGGATGCCTACGCCTTGATTTTTCGCGCCTATTATGCATTCATAAAGAACCCCAGGATTAACTCGAAAGGGCTGAACACATCAGCCATGTTTGGCTTCACGAATGTGTTGCTGGACATTTTGAAAAAGGAGCAGCCGTCGCACCTGGCCGTTGTGTTTGATCCGCACGAGGAGACTATTCGCGTGGAAGAGTTTCCGGAATACAAAGCGAATCGGGAAGAAACGCCGGAGGATATCAAGCTGGCCTTTCCCTATATCGTAAGAATCATCGAGGCGATGAACATTCCGGTGTATCAAATCAGCAAGTACGAGGCGGATGATGTGATTGGAACACTGGCCAAACGCGCAGAGCAGGAAGGGTTCACCACGTACATGATGACGAGTGATAAAGATTACGGTCAATTAGTTTCGGAGAATATTTTCATTTATCGTCCGGGCCGCGGCGGCAATGAAGCGGATATCCTGGGTGTTCCGGAGGTTTGCGAGAAATTTGGAATCAGCAATGTGTCGCAGGTCATCGATATTCTGGGGATGATGGGTGATGCAGTCGATAATATTCCGGGTATTCCGGGTATTGGCGAGAAGACAGCCACCAAGTTGGTGCAGGAATTTGGATCATTGGAAGGCTTGTTGGCCAATACGGATAAACTGAAAGGCAAGCAAAGGGAGAATGTGGAGGGCAATACGGATATCGCATTGTTGTCGAAAAAGCTGGCGACTATCATTATCGATGTGCCGGTTGCTTGGGAAGAGGAGCGCATGGTTGTGAAGTCATTCGATGCGGAAAAAATTCGTGAGGTGTTTGAGGAGTTGGAGTTCCGCACGCTGCTCAAGCGGGTTCTGGGTGAAGCACCCACAAGCGCTGAAGCGGTTCAGGGCGATTTATTCTCAGCGGAAGAACTTGGTGAGCCGGCCAAGGCAGTATCGGTTTACAAGACGATTCAAGATGTTGCCCATCACTATCAGTTGGTTCAGGAAGATGAGGATATTCATCGGTTGGTAGAGGATCTGAAACAAGCAGCAGTATTTTGTTTTGATACGGAAACCACCGAAATCGAGCCAATCAACGCAAGTCTGGTAGGCCTGTCATTTGCCATTCGTCCGCACGAGGCGTATTACGTGCCTGTTCCGGCAGACATGGATGAAGCGAAGAAATTATTGCAACGATTTACCCCTGTATTTGCGGATGAATCCAAGGAACTGGTTGCACAGAATTACAAGTATGATTTCAAAATGCTGCACAAATACGGTGTCGAAGTGCGCAACCGCATCTTTGACACGATGGTGGCGCATTATCTGATGAATCCCGATGGTAAGCACGGCATGGATGAGTTGAGTGAAAACTACTTGCAGTACTCGCCAATAGCTATAGAGACATTAATCGGAAAAAAGGGAAAAGCGCAAGGTTCGATGGCGGATCTGGCGCCGGAAGCGATTGTGGATTATGCCGCGGAAGACGCGGACATCACGCTGCAATTGAAGCACAAATTCGAACCCGAATTACAGACGGGAAAAATTCGTCAGGTGTTTGATGAAGTGGAGATGCCGTTGATCACGGTGCTCGCCGACATGGAGTTGGAGGGCGTGAAAATCGACGAGGCTTTTCTCCGCAATTACAGCGAAACCCTTCAAACGGATATCACAGCCGCGGAGCAGGAGATTTGTGAAATGGCCGGCGAGAAGTTTAACGTCGATTCTCCCAAGCAGCTGGGTGTTGTTTTATTTGAAAAGATGAAGATCACCGATCAGGTGAAGAAGACGAAGACGGGACAGTACAGCACGGACGAAGCGACGCTCTCGAAATTCGAACACGACAATCCGATTATTGCGCGTATTCTGGATTACCGCGAGTTGCGTAAATTGAAATCAACGTATGTGGATGCGCTGCCGGAGCTGATTAACAAGCATACGGGCAGAGTGCATACGAACTACGGGCAAACAGTTGCAGCGACGGGAAGATTATCATCGAACAATCCTAATCTGCAGAACATTCCTATTCGCACCATTCGCGGAAAGGAAATTCGCAAGGCGTTCATACCGCGTGATGAGCAGTACACGTTGTTGTCAGCCGACTATTCGCAAGTGGAATTGCGCATCATCGCATCGTTGAGCAATGATGAGAACATGTGTGAGGCGTTTTTGCATGGAGAAGACATCCACAAGGCAACAGCGGCAAAAGTGTTTGGTGTTCCATTGAGTGAGGTAAGCAAGGACATGCGTTCGAAGGCGAAGGCGGTCAACTTCGGAATTATATACGGGCAGGGAGCCTTTGGCCTCGCGCAGAATTTGGGTATTCCGCGCGGCGAAGCGAAGGCTATTATCGATGCATACTTCGGGCAGTTTGCATCATTGAAAAACTATCAGCATGAGATCATAGAGTTTGCGCGTAAGAATGGTTATATCGAGACGATTTTAGGTCGCCGTCGTTATTTGGCGGATATCAATTCGGCCAATGCGGTGGTGCGCGGTTTTGCAGAGCGCAACGCGATTAACGCACCGATTCAAGGTTCCGCGGCGGATATCATCAAAGTCGCAATGGTCAACTTGCATCGTGAATTGCATCAGCGCAAGATGCGATCACGCATGATTTTGCAAGTGCATGACGAACTGGTTTTTGACGCGCACGTGGATGAGGTTGAAGAATTGAAAGCCTTGGTTGCTGAAAAGATGAGTGGCGCAATTAGCCTGCGTGTTCCGCTGGTGGTGGATATGAGCACGGGCGCCAATTGGCTTGAAGCGCATTAATACCTGCTTATATTCGCAGCCGAAAATTTGCACCCATAGCTCAGACGGTTAGAGCAACTGACTCATAATCAGTGGGTCCTTGGTTCGATCCCAAGTGGGTGCACTGCTAATGAAAAAGCCCCGCATGTGCGGGGTTTTTTTTGGCGGGCGGCGGTAGGGGTTCGTTGAGGGCGGCTATCCGAGCTGCGCTCGGATAATCCTAAAGTCACGCCCTTCGGGCTTAGTAGCGGTGACGTTTTTTCCTCCGAAGCCCGGAGGGCTTCACCTTCCAGACCTCCGGGCGCAGCCCGGAGGGAGAAGGGGCGGCGCTCGGAGAGAGAAAGGCGCGCCCCCGGAGGGAATAGGGACGCCCCCGGCCCATCAAGGGTGCTGCTTGCGAAAAGCCAATGCAGCCGCGAGGAGGTATGCCAGCAGCGCCGGGGTTGGTTATCTTTGCGAATAAGCTTTGACCTCAACCATTATTCCATTGCCATGATTCTATTGTCCTCGCTCACTTTTCGCCGAGCCTTATGTTTTGCATCATTGATGTTATCGCTAATGACGGGCGCACAACGTCTGACGGCTCAGCGTTACCTGACGGAAGTCTTTAATCAAGTGCAAATAACGAACGGGGTAACCTATGGAGTCAATGCAACGGTTTTATACTATTCTGTCCTTAATCAAGCTTTTCCCGAACAGTTGAAGATGGATATTTACCAGCCCGCCGGTGATAGTGAAATGAATCGCCCGGTGATATTGTATTTCCACTCGGGTAATTTTCTGCCTTATCCCTTGAATGGCAAAACAGGAGGCACACGAAAGGATAGTGCTGTTGTTGAAATTTGTTCGCGATTTGCTCGAATGGGATATGTTGTGGCTTCCTGTGATTATCGAATGGGCTGGAACCCTTTGGCAGCAACTGAACCTGAAAGGGCTTTTACTTTTATTAATGCGTTTTATCGCGGAGTGCAAGATTGCAGAACCGCTGTTCGTTTTATGCGTAAAACGCAAGCCGAGCAAGGCAATCCATATAGAATAGATGTTTCGAAAATCGCAGTTTGGGGAGAAGGATCGGGGGGCTATATCGCTTTGGGTGCGGCTACGTTGGATAATTGGTTGGAGGATTTTGCAATGATTCCGAAGTTTAATTGGGATCCCTATGGAACAGGCCCAATCCCAATGATTATTGAGCAAATCAACGGCAATGCAGACGGCACAACGGTGGGTATGATAAATGGAGATACGTTATCGTATCCCAATCACGAGGGTTACTCAAGTGCGTTTAATGTTATGGTTAACATGGGCGGAGCCATGGGTGATATTTCCTGGTTAGAGGATACATCTGTACCGATGATTTCTTTCCATTCTCCAACGGATCCTTTTGACCCTTACAACACCGGAACCATCATCGTTCCTACCACGGTCGAAGAAGTTTTGGAGGTTACGGGCTCTTATGGTGTTCAACAGTTGGCGTCTGCTTTCAATAACAATGACGTTTTCTCAAATGCTGAAGCATGGTCGCCGGGAATCTCCTATACCAACGCTGCTAATGCGAGAAATCAAGGTTATTTCGGATTGTATCCATTTTTACGGACAGGAGGGAACATTTACGATTCCAGTCCTTGGGAATGGTGGAATCCGGCGCTAGTTGATTCAACGAATAACGCCAACGGATTAATGTTGAATCCCGATATGTCGGCAACGAAGGCTCGTACGTTTATTGACACGATTCAAGGTTATGCTGCGCCGCGCATCATGAGTGCTTTAGCGTTGCCGGGCGCTCCGGGGGAACTGATTAGCGGCTGCACGGCTGTGGAAGCTTGCAATTATAATCCACTAGCTGTGATTGAAGATTTCTCCTGCACTTTTCCCGGAGATCCTTGTAATGATGGAAATAGTAACACTTTTGGTGAATACTATAACACGAATTGCGCATGTGTTGTTCCTTCGATTCCGTTAATAATAACGGCGAGCAATCAGACTTATCAATGCGACGCTACCGTTTTAAACTATCCCACCCCTACGGTATCAGGCGGTTGCGGAGAGCCCTACCAGCTAACCTATACAGATGTGGAAGAGACCATTGCGATTTGTCGAACGGATATTATCCGCACTTGGATGGTTACGGATGCATGCGGAAATACGGCAACGAAGATTGTCCGATATAGTATAGTGGATACGCAGGCGCCGGTTTTTCTGACATTCCCTGCAGATGTTTATGTTAGCTGCTCGAGTAACATGGTGGTCCCTATTTTTTATCCAACTTACGATGATAATTGCGATCCCTATTCGGATATAGAACTTATTATAGACACCTTAGTTTCATATTCTGGGTGTGTATCCTACATTTTTGAGCGAAGATTCACGATTTGGGATATTTGCGGAAATTCGGCATCAAGAGTACAGCGAATTTACTTTTACGATTCTGAGCCCCCTGTAGTATCCGGAAACCAACAGTCTTCGTTTTTATTTAATTGCGGCGACAACCTTCAAACACCCCCGCCGGTTGCCACCGACAATTGCTCTGATATAGCAGTGCCAACCTATATCGACAGCCCTCATCAACCTTCCGGCTGCTCGTATCAGTTTAATCGAACGTGGACGGTAGCCGATGCGTGTGGCAATGAATCGTTGTTTACGCAGAATATCAGTGTAATTGATATTGAAGCTCCTCAAGCGGTTAATACAACTTTGCAGTTGGTAGTATCTGCGTTGTCGAATGTTCCGGTATTCGAATGGAATGATTGCAACACGGTGAGCGCTGATGTTTCCACCACCACCATCACCGACGCTTGCGGCACACTTACAACCGAGGTGCACAGTGCTACGGATGTTTGCGGAAATGCAGCTTCGTTCACACGTCAGATACGCATCCCTTCGCCGGCGTTGCAGCAGACGGTGAACGCGTCAATTGCACCGGGACAGACCTATGCCTTCAACGGACAAACCCTCAGCACGGCGGGCACCTATACAGCGGTGGTGGAAGCATCGAGTGGCTGCGATAGTCTGGTGACGCTGTTCTTGTCGATTGACAGTATCAACCCATGCAGCACACTGGAGGCGTACGCGAATGTTCTGTATGAGGGATATTGTGGGAGTGAGACTGCAATTGAAGTAATAGCGGCGGGAGGTACATCTCCTTATTCCGGAACCGGAACTTACTATGAATATGGTTATGGCAATTTTCTTTCCTACACCGTAACCGACGCCAATGGATGCACCGCACAAACGAATGAAGTGTATATTCCTTCTCCCAATTATCCTTTTGTTTACGCCTATTCTATTAACGGAAACTACGAACTAACCTGCGCCGAAGACAGTATTTTACTCTACACACAAGCAGGGGCTGCTTGTGGTGTTTGGAATGTTTACTGGTACAACGATTCGTTTCAATTGGTTGGCACAGGCGATTATTTCTATGCAACCCAACCGGGTAATTACTATGTAGAGCTTCAGGATTATTGCGGGTGTATGGCTTCATCGAACTTCAGCATCACTCAGAATATTACTCCGCCGAATGTGCTAATCAATAACTCAAGCTCTTACACTGAAATTACCTGTTCCGGTTCTAGTACTTGTTTGCAAGCCACTGGGGCAGTGAGTTATGAATGGGATATATATGGCCAGTATCCACAGTACACCGGCGATACTTGGTGTTCAGATAATAATTATGGTGGCCAAGTCTACAATGTAGTTGGATATGGAGCCAATGGTTGCAGTTCCACAGCAACTGCTCAAATACTGCTAACTCCCGTGCCTTCAACACCGGCAGTTATTGCATCCAGTAATGAACTTACATGTGATTTGCAGACTGTTACACTCACTGTTTTGAATCCCAACCCATCCTATACGTATTACTGGTATTCTTATTACGTACCTTCATTCATGCCACTTGAGGATGGGATGGTCGAGTTAGGTCAACCGGGTGCCCATTATATAGGTGCAATCGATATGAATTCGTTCTGTCAGAGCAATGAAGCTGAAATTATTTTAGTTCAGGACATTGTCGCACCAGTGGCCAACATAACTAACCTTACCGGTACCGCATCCCTTTCCTGCGGAGTTAGTTCAATTCAATTGCAAGCTTCCGGCGCCGGCGGCGGTGGCGCTTACAGCTGGACCGGCGGTTTGGGCAATAGCGCCAATGCGGTAGTTACGCAACCGGGTGTATACACTGTCACAGTTACGGGAGCCAATGGTTGTACTTCTGAGGCGAGCATTGTGATTACCTCGGATGGACAATTACCCAATGCTGCCATTATAAACCCCGCCGGTGTATCAACGCTCGATTGTAATATCACGGCAATCAGCCTGATAGCAACAGGCGGACAAACCTATAGTTGGGATAACGGCTTGGGCAACTCGCCTAGCGTGACAATTGCAGCTCCGGGTGTTTATACAGTCACAGCTTCTGCGGCCAATGGCTGCACGAGCACTGCATCGATTGTGATTACACAGGATGTACAATCACCTAATGTGTCTATAACTACAAGCACGGGCACTACCTCAATAGATTGCAATACACCCAGCATCATTCTCAATGCTATAGGTGGTGATGAGTACCATTGGAGTAATGGCAGTAATAGTTCAAGTATCTTAATTAATCAGGCAGGAGTTTATTCTGTGACAGCAATTGGATTCAATGGTTGTTCTTCGGTTGATGTGATATCGATTACCGACGATTTAACGATTCCTGAAGTTAGTATTAATTCATCAAATACAGCGCTCAACTGTTCTGGCGAGTCATTGCAGCTTACTGCAATTGGAGCGTTTTATTATCAATGGTCAACCGGAGAAACAACAAGTTCAATAGAGGTTTCTTCGCCTGGGGTTTACTCCGTTTATGGCTACTACCCGAATGGTTGCGGATCAACAGCGGAAATTGTTGTTTCCGGAGATGGCAACCCTCCGGTTGCGGGAATAACCAACAATACCGGCTCTACTGTATTGACGTGCACTGTCAGTGCGATTAGTCTAACCGCGACCGGTGGTGTCGCTTACAGCTGGAGCGGCGGTTTGGGCAATGCGCCGAGTGTGACGGTGACTCAGGTAGGTGTTTATTCGGTGACCGTTTTTGGGGCAAACGGCTGCAGTGATACGCAGTCAATCACGATTGCATCAGCGGGTGGTTTGCCAAATGTTGCTATCACGAATAACTCCAATACAACCGAACTTACCTGTAATACGAACAGTATCAACTTGACCGCAACAGGCGGACAATCTTACGTGTGGAATAACGGCTTGGGCAACTCACCAAGTGTGACTATCACAGCTCCGGGTGTTTATACAGTCACTGCTTCTGCGGCCAATGGCTGCGCAAGTTCTGCGTCGATAGTGATTACTGAGGATAGTGTCTTGCCTAATGTTGCTATTACCAGTGACAACGGATTTGAGCTTGATTGTAATACGCCATCTATCAGTTTGATTGCAAGTGGTGCGATTCAGTATCAGTGGAGTCCAGAGACTGTTAATACAGCGGTTATTTCGGTAACGGATCCGGGAGATTATTGCGTGACCGCTAGCGGAGCGAATGGATGCGAAGCGGTTGAATGCATAACAATTGTAGAGAACACAACATCTCCCGTTGCATCAATCATCAATAACACCGGTACGACCGTTCTTAGCTGCAATCAAAACCAAATAAGTCTAACAGCCACTGGCGGCATTGCTTATAGCTGGAGTAATGGCTTGAATAACGCAACGGTGACAGTAACTGCGCCGGGAACATATTCCGTTACAGTGACGGCAGCCAATGGTTGCATTGACACGCAGGATATCACCATTACTTTAGATGGAGCGATACCTGTTGTTGCGATTAACAATCTTAGCGGAACGAATGTGCTTACCTGTGCGCAAGATGAAGTTATGCTTGAAGCGGTTGGCGGCATGTCTTACATGTGGAGCCAAGGGCTTGGTAATTCTTCTTTAGTTACGATAACTGCACCGGGAACCTACACCGTGACTGCTACCGAGGCCAATGGCTGTGAAGCTACCGCATCGATAGTGATTGCACAGAATTTCGCTATACCTGATGTTACCATTACGAGCAGCGACGGCTATGTGCTTGATTGCAACACATCATCTATTTCATTAACTGCTACGGGTGGTACACAATATCTTTGGAGTAACGGCTTGGGAAATACGAGCACCGTCAACATTACTCAAGCGGGAACATACGCTGTAACCGTTTCAGCCGACAACGGATGCGCCAATACACAAAATGTTACGATTACACAATCATCGGA
Source organism: Flavobacteriales bacterium (assembly GCA_046304755.1). Taxonomy (GTDB): domain Bacteria; phylum Bacteroidota; class Bacteroidia; order Flavobacteriales_D; family Sanyastnellaceae; genus JAIBBG01. The sequence continues at coordinate 2,869 of JBKCDO010000134.1, read as the reverse complement.
AGGCGCTGTATTTGCCGGTGAGGATTTGTCATTGAGCGTATGCACTGAATCGCCGGCTATTAGTTTGTTCGATGCCTTGGGATCCGGTGTCACGGCAGGAGGTGTTTGGACAGGCGACGTCACTTTGAATAACGATTATATCGGGACACTCAATCCGAATAATCTGACATCCGGAACCTATAATTTTGTCTATTCGGTGGGCCAGGTCGGTTCGACTTGCGGTAGCGATTTTTCGGTGGTATCTATAACAGTAAATGAGGGTGCCCCCACAACGATTGCGTATTCATCACCCTTCTGCGTTTCACAAACCGTAGCACAGTTGCCACTATTGTTAGGTGTTGCGGGAGGAGAGTTTTCTTCCTCACTGGCAGGCCTTTCCATCAGCAATGCCGGAGCAATAGTTCCTTCTTTAAGTGCGCCCGGCATTTACTTGGTTACCTATACGCCTTCACAAGGGACATCGTGTAATTCGCAAGCTACCGCGACTGTTGTGATTGACGCTGTGCCAACAGCAACAATTGCAGCGTCAGGATCAACACAACTTTGTCCCGGAGGAAGCGTGACCTTATCAGCTCCTGCAGGTTATACGTACTTGTGGAATAATGGAACGACCGCTCAAAGTGTAACCGCAACAATGCCTGGAGCATACTCTGTCACGGTCACGAGTGCCTCCGGATGCACGGCAACTTCGGCGATTACCAATGTATCGAATGCGCCTGCAAATGCGCCTGTGATTACTGCTAACGGTCCGACAACCTTCTGCGAAGGGCTGAGTGTGCAGTTGACTTCTAGCGCCGGTAGCGCCTATAACTGGAATACAGGCTCGACATCACAGGCCCTAATGGCTGTTGCAAGTGGTGATTATTTCGTAACGGTAACAAATGCCTCAGGATGTGCTTTGCAATCGAACACCATTCATGTCGAGGTCTTCAGTACCATCGATGCTTCAATAACGGCATCGGGCAATACAACGATCTGCGAGGGGCAGAGTGTCACTTTAACGGCTTCCGCCGGAACAAGCTATTTGTGGAGCAATGGAAGCACATCTCCTTCCATTAGTGTCAATGAATCAGGAAGCTATGCTGTGGTCGTATCGGGCAGTGGTGGATGCACAGGCACATCAGAGAGCGTTCAAGTCACAGTGACACCGCAGCCCTATGCAATCGTATCAGTCATTGGGTCAACGAGTTTTTGCGCTAATCAGAGCGTCACGTTAAGCGTTAGCGGTGCGCTCAGTTATTTGTGGAGCAATGGAGCCACCACTCAAAGTATTACCGTAAACACGTCGGGAGATTATTCGGTCACAACATCGAATGGCCCCGACTGTGAGGCAACCAGTAACCCCATTACCATCGAAGTAGTGGAATATTTCATTTACTATACTGATGCCGATATGGATGGATATGGTGATTCGAACAGCCCTGTGCAGACGTGTACTTTAAGTGCGGGACTATCTCAAAGTCCTGGGGACTGCGATGATAACAACTCCGCTATTGGAGTTGCTGCAATGGAACTATGCGATGGCATCGATAATAACTGTGATGAAGTTGTGGATGAAAATTGCAACGGTCAAGTATTAGGTTGTACGGTTCCTGTTGCCTGTAATTACAACAGCGCTGCAACCGAAGATGACGGCTCGTGCACTTATCCGGGTTGCACGGCTGTTGATGCTTGCAACTATAGTTCGACGGCAGGTTGTGACGATGGCTCATGCCTTGCATCGGGATGTACTTCTATACAAGCGTGTAACTATAATTCGGCAGCGGGCTGTGATGATGGAAGTTGTGAATTTGCCGGTTGCATGGATATCGTAGCATGTAATTATAACCCTTCTGCGGGTTGTGACGATGGAAGTTGCACATGGGCCGGTTGCACAGACATCAGTGCATGTAACTATAACGCGTCGGCCGGGTGTGATGATGGAAGTTGTGTGATGGGCGGCTGCACGGATCCGGACGCTTGTAATTACGATCCGAGTGTTAGTTGTGATGACGGTTCTTGCGTGACCATTGATACCTATTCGTTGACAGGGGATCAGACTCCGGCAGAGTTTACGGAGGCTTTGTATACGTATGAAGACACTCCGGGAAGCACTTATACCTGGACTGTAACGGGGGGTGCGGCACTATTGCCCAATACGCAGTCGAGTGTCACGGTGATCTGGTCTGTGCCCGGAGTAGCAGAGGTGTGCGTGCAGGAAACCAATGCGGAAGGGTGCGCGGGTTCGCAGGTTTGTTTGAGCCTCGTCATTATTCCGAATTCGGTTGATGAGCGCGAGTCCTCTTCTATGATACTTTATCCAAATCCTACGCGCAATCGAGCTTGGATAGAGGTGAGCTCATCATGGCTTCAAAGCAATTTAAGCGTGATGAACCCCGTAGGTGAAGTCGTCTTCGCAGGCAAAGTACAATCGTCACGCACGGAGTTGAATGTGCAGCCTTTTGCTGCCGGAGTGTATGCTGTGCAAATACGAAATGAAAGCGGTGAAACGCGAACGCTGCGGTTGGTGGTGGAGTGATGAGGGCGTGATGTGTTTGAAAGCGGGCGGCTATCCGAACTTCGTTCGGATAATCCTAAAGTCAAGCCCTTCGGGCTTGGGAGTTTAGCGGGCGGCGGAGGTGGTTCGCTGGGGGCGGCTATCCGAGCTGCGCTCGGATAATCCTAAAGTCAAGCCCTTCGGGCTTAGTAGCAGTGACGTTTTTTCCTCCGAAGCCCGGAGGGCTTCACCTTCCATACCTCCGGGCGCAGCCCGGAGGGAGAAGGGGCGTCGCTCGGAGAGAGAAGAGGCGTCGCTTCAATAAAAAGAAGCCTCGAAAAGCTTTTCAAGCTTCGAATCGAAAGGAAAATTTTAGTTGCCTCAGGAATCTTT
>JBKCDO010000133.1:0-7839 GCA_046304755.1 Flavobacteriales bacterium | reverse complement strand
TCGACGCCTGGTCGTTTGGAGTTGGTGATTTAGTGCTGGGTACAAACCCCGTGTCGAGCGATCCACAATCGGTTGCGCGCATTGAAAGTGCTCTCCATGATTTGCTCACCACCTTCCAGCTTGAACACATCATGCCGCACTGTGTGCTCTCGCATATCGACATTCAAGCACGTGTTGAAAGCATGCAGCCCAATACAACGGGCGTTTGGTTCCAAAGTTTGGCCGGCACGGTAGACGCCAATCAGACCTTCGATGTCACCATCGAAAAAATGCAAGCCCATGCGGACGCCCGCACCGACAATCGATTCGGACTTTACGCTGAAACCGGCCAAGGAGCCGATGGCACCAACGGCCACGGCGAAGGTTTTGATATGGTCGTTCACGAGTCGCGCAAATACGGCTTCCTGCGCGCTTTGAAAATTCGCATGCGGCAAAACAAGGAGATGAGCCCACCCGATCAAATCAACTTGCCTGATACAGAACCGTGGGTGTTTCTCAACGACGTGGCCGGTTTCATTGGCCCCGAAGTATTTCGCACGAAAGAACAACTCGTTCGTTGCTGCCTCGAAGACCTCGTTATGGGCAAGCTGCACGGACACACTATCGGTCTAGACATCTGCACGACGCTGCACATGGATGTGTCGCTCGACGACCTCGACTGGTGCATCGACCAAATCATGCCGGCCAACCCGGGTTACCTCATGGCACTGCCCACGAAAAATGACCCGATGCTGAGCTACCTCACCACGTCATTTGCCGACCACGTTCGCGTCCGGGAAAAGTTCGGCTACAAAGTGAATGACAATATGTGGGCTTTCTTTCAACGCTTAGGTATCATCAGCTGGGAGGGAGAGTATCCGTTACCCACAGAGTTATTTGGTCAACCAACACATGTTTACCTTCAATACTGCCGTGCAAAAGGTGATATGCGCGAATCAGATACCATTATCGCAGAAGGCAAAGCAGCCATTGAACGCGTGCGCAAACGCGGCGTTCCCATCGCTGAAGGATATGGCGAACACACCTGGCAATTGCAACCCTCGTTGGATAAGGAAATTCGGGAGCTCTACAACGACGCGAAGCATTGCTTGTGGACCGAGTGGGAAGACAGCTACCTGAAGTCGATCAACAACGCGGTCATCATCGCCTCCATGTCGGTCGATAAAGTGGACTACGTTTATCATCCGGCCAGCGGCGAGCGCATATCACCTTCCGGAATTTCGGCCTTGCAAGTCATTCGCGAGAAGAGAAAGAAGTCGAACCCCGATGTGCAGATTGTCATCTCCGACGGATTGAACGCACGTTCGCTGATGGATGACGGTCACCTCGCGGCCTTTCTTCCCGCCTTGCGTAAACAACTGAACGACCGCAATATCACGACTGCTGAAGAAAACATCGTCATTCGAAACGGCCGTGTGCGCGCAGGCTATGAGATCGGAGAAAAACTCTTCGGTTCATCACAGCAAAACGCACATTGTATCGTGCACATCATTGGTGAGCGCCCGGGTACCATGCACCGCAATTTCTCGGTGTATATCACAACTGCCTCTGCCGCTTTATGGAACAAGAAGGGTAAAGTCGATCATGATATCACGCGGGTAGTTTCGGGCATTAGTGATACGGCGTATGTTCCGGAGAAGGCGGCGGTGGAGGTGGCGGGGATTGCGGCGGAGTTGATGCAAACGCATTAGAGTTTTGGGGATAAGTACTCCCGATAGGAGAAGTATATTCGCATATTTTATCTATGTATAAACACTACGTACTTTTTACATTTATATGGGTATGGCAAGCAACCGGCTATGCTCAATTCGACATAATACCCGCCGGCGACAATGGCTGCCAATGCGACGGCGTCATACTTTACCAGCCGCCGAACGATACTGTCTCATTCGATGTATCTCTATTCAACAAAGAAGATGAACTAATCTATCACTCACCCAATAACACAGGCCAGCATAGCATCGATAACTTATGCCCGTCGGTCTTTCACATTGTTGCCACCCTTTCCGATAACTCCATACAGGATGAGTACTTCAATGTTCCCGCAGGAACGAATAACCCCGGAAGCACAAGAAAGGTGTTTTTGTGTCAACAGGACTATAATTTACCCTTCCCGGGGACGCCTATTTCCTATGATTTCACAGTTGAGTCATCAACCTTTAGCAACACAGCAACATGGTATTATCCCAATGGCCAGCTACTTCCAGCAAATACGCACAGCTCATTGAATGCGTCGACATTGAACTCCGGCTGGTATACCTGTGCAGATAGTTTGGGAGCATGTCAAGTTACCAGCGGTGTCTACCTGCAAACGAATGATCCGGGCTCAACTACAACATATCCTATTTGTGAATCGTATGAGCCCTTTCAAATTTTTGATTTTATAGCAGGCACACCGGATACGATTGGTAATTTCTTTATTGACAGCTATAGTGCTGAAAGCCTTATTCCGGAGGGCATTTATAACCCCGTTACCATGAGTTCCGCAACCTTCGTATATGTTATTGATCAGCTGCCAGGTTGCACTCCCGTTGTTAGTTCCATTTACATCGATGAAAAGCAGCAGCGAAATGCCGGTTACAGTAATTCAATAGAAGTATGTGTGGGCAGCACCCCGCTTAACATGCTAGATCATCTGTTAGGTGAACCCGATGACGACAGCCCCGCAATCAACAACGACGGATACTGGACGCTACCTAACAGTGGAAATTTAATACCCTTGGGAAACGACATATTCAATCCACAAACAATGTCTGCCGGTGATTACACTTACATCGTGAACTCACCAGCACCCTGTGTTACGCAATCAGCAACCCTATCAATCACTTTTATAGAACCACCTCAAGGGGGAGAAAGCAATACTGTAGATCTCTGTTCCAGCTCAGAGCCAATTGAACTCTTATCTCTATTGGAAGGTAACGCCACAATCGGAGGAGTTTGGACTAATTCATCAGGATCGGAAGTGGACGGATTGTTTGACCCATCCTCTGAGCCCGCAGGTATATACACCTACAGCGTCTATGCCATTGGTTGCCCCATTAACAGCGCCACACTCACCATTAATTCTGATGCCCCCGTATCTGCAGGCGAGAATGCAAGCATTTCACTCTGTCAATTCGAACCTACTATTAATTTACTGACCTATCTAAGCAACAACATCACCGAGCAAGGAAGTTGGTATCAATACGATGAACTGACCAATCCTGAATTCACCCCTTCGTCAGCAGGTCTTTTCGATATATACTACGTGGTTGAGTCGCTTGGCTGTGGAAATGACACATCCCTATTTTCTCTTTACGTCCAACCAGCCATAGCACAACTCTTGGATACCACGATAACGCTATGCGAGTTGGGCCAACCGGTCAACTTGAATCAATACTTCACTAGCCTCGACAGTGTCTACTTTCTGAATCCAATCAGCAATCTTCCGATATCCGCCGTTTTTCAGCCACAAATTCAAAATAGCGCTGACTACATCATCATCAATCCATCCGGCAATGACTGTCCCGATCAGCAAGGATTGATTTCCATTCAGGTGAACGCCCCGGAAATACCGCAAATGGAAATTGTAGCCTCTGACTCCATCCTTTGCCTCGGAGAGGAAGTTTCTTTCTTATGCTTTGTTGAAGCCAACGCTGAAAATGGAAGCTATGAATGGTTCATTAATGGTGAATCTACCGGTGATTTCGATGCGTCCTACATCACCGCTGAATTGACACCGGGTTCAATTGTAAATTGTCTATATACTGACACAACCGCTTGCATTTCGTCTCAAAACAATTATGCCATCAACCCGGAAATTATCACGTTTGAAGTGCCTAATGTGACAATCACCAATGATTCACTCGGCACCGAGAACGTGCCAGGTTCAAGTTATACTTGGTACCTAGATGGTGAGCCCCTGTCAGGCTTTAATCAAAACATTATACTACCGCAGGTGACCGGTGCTTATTCCGTTCAACTTACCAATAGCGGATGCTATTCCCCGATATCGGATGAAGTACTCGTTTTCATGTCATCCGTGGCTGAATCCGGCATAAACGATGTCCTGATTTCGCCGAATCCTGCCAATAATTACCTTAACATCCGAACAGATTCCGGATACTATACTGTCAAAATTTTCAACTCATTCGGTCAGCTCGTATTTTTCAGTCAATCACCAACCACAATTGAAACTTCCGCCTTTCCGCAGGGTATTTATTTCGTGCAAATTGAGTCTGGTATTACCGCTGTAAATGCTTCCCTTATCATAGAGCATTTCCTGAACAATTGAACGTACCCAATTGAGCTCAAGCCAAACTATTCCCACTCACCCAATCCCTGCAATACCCCTTAATCTCCTCTCTTACCGCAGCAAACGCAGCCATAATGGTGGCCTCGTCGCCTGTGGCTTTAGCCGGATCCGGGAAGTTGTGATGGAACTTTTGGGCGTTGGTGGGGAAATACGGACATACCTCACGGGCGTGATCGCAGACCGTAATGACAAAGTCAAAGTCGATATCGCGGTATTCATCCACATGGTTCGAGGTGTGATGCGAAATATCGATGCTATCCTCTTTCATTGTTGCAATAGCACGTGGATTAACACCATGCGTTTCGACACCTGCACTATAAATTTCAGCCTGATTACCCACAAAGTGGCGCAAATACGCCTCCGCAATCTGACTGCGACAGCTGTTGCCTGTGCATAAAACCAGTACTTTTTTCATGGGTTTAAACGAATAACCAGATAATGTTGATGAGCGTGAACTTCGGGTCGAATCCGAAAATGAGTTGAAGCACAATAATCGAAAGAGTGATAATGATAGGCTTCTTGTATTTGGCGATAATTTGTTTCATGAAAGCGCGGTGCGGGCTTTTTTTAATTTAGGTGAAATTGACATCTTCAAAATAGATGCAATTCATATCCAAAAATAACGATGACTTCCATGCTCCATTCGTTTGGAGCGGTTTAATAGAATGTTATCAATTCGCATCGATACAAAAAAAGCAGGGATCTCTCCCCGCTTCCATGCATTTGATTGCTGAAACAATAAATTCTAGTCCTTCACAACGCGCGTGTAGCTCACAGTGCCATCATTCATGCGTAATTCAACCATATAAATACCATTTGGCAATCCGCGAACGTCAAGTCGATTGCTTTGACCTATAGCTACACTTTTTCCTTCCAGTGTGTAAATTGCTACGCGTGAAATGTCGTGCGCTTGTGCCAAGACGATGAGCTCGTCGCGCATAGGGTTCACGAGTTTGGAGGAAGCAGCGATCGAAACTACGCCCTCCGTGTTCAATCCGGATGAGCCAATATAACACGCCACAAAAATGTCGCGATCGAACCCATAATTAGGACTTGTCTGATCGTTGGACAGCACTACCGGATTCTGCTGTGTACCGAAATTGATGAACTGCATGAAGTTACCTGCCACCACAAAACGATTGCTGTTCAGCGTTTCCAATCGCTTGGGGAAAACGCCGCAAAAACTTGCTACACCAACACCCGTTGTATCGGCCTTAGCCACACTTTCAAACGTTCCCGATAGGTCAAACTCGGCGACCATATATCCAGGTGCAGCTACACCGCCAAGAACTACCGGCGTTGAGGTGGTAGTGCCATCCATATAAATCGAACCATAACCTTCGATGAGTGCAACAAGACCTCCATCCTTCAATTCCAGATCTCGTGTCCAAATCGACCCCACATCTAAACTCTCATTGTCTGCACCCACCTTTTTCAACCATTGAAACTCTCCTTGACTACTGAGTTTTGCCACAAAAGCACTTTGCAAATTGGTATTGCCATCACTGAAAAGCGTCCATGTGCCCGGCGTTGCTTCGTAATCATAGTCTGTTGTGAAGGTGCAATTCCCCCCAATATAAATGGTGTTATCATCATCCATACGCACAGCATGACAGTAATTCCAGGAGTTCCCACGGAAAACTTTCCGCCATTGCAGCATACACGACTCCGTAACATCATAAGAAACGATATAACCGTCGTACTCGGCAGTTTCTTGATTGTTGCTTATGCCGGACATTGGATCGAAATCGCAAACTCCATCCAAATCCCCCACAACAACCAATTGATTGTTGACACACGCCATATCCGAAACATTGATATAATCTATTTGATTCGGCACATCCAGCGAATAACAACCAACGAGCGCACCCGTGGTGGAGAATTCTAAAATATCCGCACCGCGAGTCATTTCAACGGAAGTTCCATCGGCCAATTGAATCGTCGCCGGAACACTATACGCGCCCGAGACAAAAATTCGACCGTCGTCAGCTTGGCACACTGCCGTTGCATTAGTCGCCAGAGAGCTTGTTCCCACCCAGATAAGATCCCCAGTAGGACTTAGTTTTTGAACGTAGAGTGCACCTGCGCCCAAATCAACATTCTGCACTTCAGTCGATGGATCAAAGTCTTGGACACCCACACTGCCGCCAACTACGAACACTTCCCCGGCATCGTTCATCAACACAACATACGGATATCCAACCGTTGGGGCTGACCATTGCATTTCCGCTTGATCGTTATAGACCGCAACAAAATAAAGCGTTGAAGAAATCACCTCCGTCGCATTATCCAAGAGAGCAATGTTGCTTCCCGCAGTTGCTTGTCCCAACAATGCCATGCGATCTTGACCATTCGTGTCGAAATCCAGCACTTGGTCGGGCTGATTCAAATTGGTAATACTCTGCGCCCACTGCAGATTTTGCGCAGAAGCGAAGGTGGTAAGTCCAATTACCAAGGCTGTAAGTAGTAGTTTTTTCATCGTAATAGGTTTTGGATTGTACGATGCAAAAGTGAACAGCGTGGCGCATGAAGGAAATACGCAGAGTGTCGTATTTTGGTGAAATCGTGAAGCAATGAATTAGTGAAATGGTGTCCCACATCTCCCCTCACTTGTTTAACCCTCCATCCCCTTAATTCGCCTGGCATGACTTCCGGAAAGCACCCCATCAACCTGGTATGGATGAAGCGCGACCTGCGCACGCAGGATCACGAACCGCTCATGCTGGCTGAAAAGGCCGGAATCCCCTATCTCATTATCTATTGTTTTGAGCCGTCGATAATTTCGCACACCGATACCGGTATTCGGCATCTCCAATTTCAATATCAAAGTTTGCTGCATATAAACGGGAAGTTGAAAGAATACAATCGGTCTGTGGAGGTCTGTTATGGTGAGGTGATCGACATCTTCAATTGGCTTGCGGAGCATTATACTATTCAGACGATCTTCAGCTATCGAGAAAGCGGTATACGACTAACCTGGGAGCGCGATAAGGCTGTTAAACAATGGTGTACACAACACTCCGTGAGTTGGACAGAGTGCAAGCGCGACGGCATACAGCGTGGTATTCGGAATCGCGAGGGATGGGACAAGCAGTGGTTTGGATTCATGCATGCGCCGATCATCCGAAATAGTTTCAGCAACCAAACTATTGAATTTCCTGCGCATCCCTTTGACCTGCCTGAGCAGCAGCTGCAGGAATGGTCAAACTCTCCCAAGGAATTTCAACCTGCAGGAGAAGACGTTGCATTTCGCTATCTACAAAGCTTTGCGGAATCGCGAGGGGTGAACTATAATAAACACATCTCCAAGCCTACGGAAAGCCGGGTGAGTTGTGGGCGTATTTCTCCTTATCTGGCCTGGGGTAACTTAAGTGTGCGCCAGGTGTATCGCCATATGTTGGAACATCCACGGGCCGGCACATCGAAGCGATGGGTGGACGGATTTCTAACGCGCGTGAAATGGCGAGATCACTTCATTCAGAAGTTTGAAGTTGAATGTGACTATGAGACTCTGTGTGTGAATGCCGGCTATGAGTCATTGATCA
>JBKCDO010000132.1:0-48038 GCA_046304755.1 Flavobacteriales bacterium | reverse complement strand
TTGTATTGATGCGCTTGTACGGTTTGAATAAATAACTTGAGTTTGCCCGGATCTATATCGGGATATACCCCGTGTCCGAGGTTCGCAATATACTTACTGCCGCCGAAAGCATCAAGCATTCGACGCGTTTGTTCGATAATGAATTGCTCCGATCCATAGAGGACGGCGGGGTCCAGATTGCCTTGCAGCGTTTTCGTTTCACCAACGGCTCGGCGAGCAAAAGCCGGGGAAGTGTGCCAGTCAATCCCGATCGTGCGGCAATTGAGATTACCCATGGCCTCGAGCGAGAAGAATGCGCCTTTGGCAAATACCGTGAGCGGCACTTCCGTAATGGCGTCACATATTTTCCGGATGTATGGCAATGCGAACTTTTCGTAAGTGTCTTGATTGAGTATTCCGGCCCAGCTGTCAAACAGTTGAACCATGTTGCAACCGCGGCGTATTTGCTCTTTCAAATAAACGATGGTTGCGTCGGTGATGCGGCCAAGCAAGCGATGTGCCAACTCAGGATCCTTCGACAACATCGCGCGTGAAAGCGAAAAGGTTTTGGAACCACGTCCTTCGACCATGTAACAGAAGATAGTCCATGGCGCACCTGCAAAACCAATGAGCGGCACGCGGTCGGAGAGGTCGCGCTTGATGTGGTCGATGGCATCAAAGACATAGCGCAAATTTTCCAAAACATGATCTGTACTCAACTGCTCCACATCCTGAAGACTTTGGATGGTGCGGTCAAAAGATGGCCCTTTGCCTTCATCCATGCGGTAAGGCAATCCCATAGCCTCCGGGATTACCAAAATATCGGAGAATAGAATCGCTGCGTCGACACCGAAAATATCCACGGGTTGAATGGTCACTTCAGCTGCCAGTTCAGGGTTCATCAGTAACCCTTTAAAACTCCCGGCGCGCGCACGTGTAGCGCGGTATTCTGCCAGAACTCTGCCTGCTTGACGCATCACCCAAACGGGAACGCGTTCGGTGGATTCGCCACGTGCCGCTCGCAGAATAAGATCATTTTGTAATTTCATGCGGGCGCAAATTTAGCCGTGGATGCCTGTTCCGTAATTTCCCCGCGGTATTTGACATTCTTATGACGCCAACCATTCGCCAGCTTTTCATCTATCCTATCAAGTCTTTGAAGGGAATTGCGCTCGAGCAGGCGACACTTTCGGATCGCGGTCTAGCACACGACAGGCGGTGGATGCTCGTGGATGATGAAGGTCGTTTTATCACCCAACGCGAACACGCTGAGCTCTGCTTTTTTGATGTGTCAACAGATGCAAACGGCTTTCGAGTTTCAGCGCGTGAGCCGCTCAATCACAATCGAAGTGTGGTAATCCCTCGGGAATTGGAGCGCGGATCAACGATGCAGGTGAGGATTTGGGACGATCAATGCGAAGCCTTGGTGGCGGATGACGAAGTGAATGCTTTTTTTTCAGAAGCCTTGGGCCGCAGGTGTAAGTTGGTTTATATGCCCTCAGACACCAAAAGGTTCGTAGATGCGAAATACGCGGGACGTGAAGCGTTATCGGCTTTTGGTGATGGCTATCCGGTGTTGTTGATTGGTTCGGCTTCCTTATCCGACCTGAATCAACGCCTCGTTTCAAGTGGCAACCCAGCCATTGATTGGGATCGATTTCGACCGAACATCGTCGTTGGTACGCACGAGCCCTTTGAAGAAGATTATTGGAAGCGGTTTGAGATTGGCGGTTTACAAGCTTCTGGGGTGAAGTTGTGTTCGCGCTGCGTGTTCACGACTATCAATCAACAGACGGGAGAGCAATCGAAAGAGCCGTTGCGCACATTGGCTGCCTATCGAGCTATGGGAGGTAAGGTCATGTTTGGCCAAAATGTAGTTTTCCAATCATCAGCCGGTGAGCTTCGCGTAGGTGATTCCATTCGTGTTTCGGAAACAAGCCTGCCACTTAATGGAGTATCTTGAACACAAGTTCTTTCATGAGATCGCCATCTTCGGCTGATGCATTGTTGACTCCCTTCGACTTCTTATCGGTATCTCGGATATAACCGATGATACGCTCTACTTTTTGAGCAGAGAATTTAGTAGATGCTTCTTTATAGTCGTTCAGCGCCCAGGTGGTCATGCCCAGTTCTGCAGCGGCATTGCGTTTATCGGGTATTGAAATGTAAGCAGCTAATTTTGAGAAGTAGTTATACAACGAAGGCAGTACCATTTGAATGGGATTCGATTTGGGATTTGCCTCGAAATAATGAATGATACGGTTAGCTTTTAGTACATCTTTTTGACCTAAGGCTTTTTGCAATTCCCACACATTGTAGTCTTTGCTGATACCAATGTTCTGCTCAATGTGCTGTGCAGTAATCTCACTGCGCTCCGGCAATATGATGGCCAGTTTGTTAATGGCATTGACCACTTTGCTCAGGTCAGTACCCAGGTACTCGGCCAACAGTTGGCATGCACCGGTATTGATTTTGAAATGACGTGATTGTACGTAGGTCTCAATCCATTCGGCCAGCTTGTAGTCTTTGATTTTTTGCGAGTCGAATACAACACCAACCTTCTCCAGATTTTTATAGACCTTCTTTCGTTTATCGAGTGTTTTGTTTTTGTAGTTGAAGACAAGGAGCGTAGAAGGTGTAGGCTGTTGCAGGTAATTCAAGAGGTGCTTCATGTCTTCATCGTCATCCTCTTTCTTTCTGCTCTTCCACTCTTTCATATCCTGGGCCTCTTTCACGATAACGACTTGTTTATCACCCATCATCGGAAAACTCTTGGCCAGGGAAATCACTTGTTCCATCGAAACGTCGCGGCCATATACAATGGTTTGTCCGAAGGCTTTGCTGGCTTCATCAAGGACGTTCGATTCAATGTAATCCGTAACAACATCAATGAAATAAGGCTCTTCGCCCATCAAAAAATAAATGGGCTTGAAGTTTTTGAGTTCGATATCGCGAATGATGCGCAGATGTTCCATGCTACTATACTTCTCCAGAGTTTAATCCCAGCGCAGGTGACGCACCGATTGTCCTTCATCACGTATTTCTTTCAAGGCTGCTATACCGACTTTGATGTGTTGATCCACAAAGTTGCTGGTGATTTTTTGATCACTCTCACTTGTTTTTACGCCTTGAGGAATCATCGGTTGATCGCTCACTAACAGCAATGCTCCGGTTGGAATTTTATTCGCAAATCCAACCGTAAAAAGTGTTGCTGTTTCCATGTCGATGGCCATGGCGCGAATGCGGCGCAGGTAGTCCTTGAATTGTTGGTCATGTTCCCAAACTCTTCGGTTTGTGGTGTACACCGTTCCGGTCCAATAATCTAAGTTGAAGTCGCGAATGGTTGAAGAAACAGCGCGCTGAAGGGTGAACGCCGGCATCGCGGGAACTTCTACCGGAAAGTAGTCGTTACTGGTACCTTCACCGCGAATGGCAGCAATAGGAAGAATGAAATCGCCGAGCTCGTTTTTCTTTTTCAAGCCGCCACACTTTCCCAGGAACAATACTGCTTTTGGCATAATAGCACTGAGCAAATCCATGATGGTCGCAGCATTGGCACTGCCCATACTAAAGTTAATCATAGTTACACCATCGGCAGTAGCCATGGGCATTGCCTTGCCTTTACCGATTATTTCCACGTTGTGCCATTCTGCAAACTTCTGCAGGTAATTGTCAAAATTGGTGAGCAGGATATAACTACCGAATTGCTCCAGTGTAGCCCCCGTGTAACGTGGCAACCAGTTCTTCACAATCTCTTCTTTCGATTCCATGGTCGGGTGTGTTTATTTTCGTTGCCGCTCGCTGTGATTGGCGAACCAAATGTAATCCGAAACGTGCAGAAGCTTCATTTTCCTCAACCCGCCTTGCGTCTTGAACTACGTGATGGAGTGCCCAGTGTTTGGGATATTGCACGCAAGCGTTGGGTGAAGATGACGCCCGAGGAATGGGTACGTCAGCACTTGCTACACTTCCTGATTGATACGTCAGGCTGTCCGCTGTCATTGATAGCTGTTGAAAAAACAGTCGTTTACAATGGCATGCGCAAGAGAAGCGACCTAGTTGTTTTTGGAAACGCCTTACAACCATTGCTGCTGGCCGAATGTAAGTCAACTGAAGTGGCGCTCAATCAGGCTGTATTTGAACAGGCGGCGATGTATAATGCGAAGCTCAAGGTTCCTTATTTGCTCATTACAAATGGACTGGTAACCCATTGTTGTGTAATCGATTTCAAAACCGGCGCATACCGATACCTCGAAGCCATTCCGGATTTCACACACATGAAGGCGATTGTTGAATAATTCAACTATTCGCTGAATTGGTTACCTGCGGCCTATGCGATATTTGCCGCCACATTTTCACGCATTATGAAGACTGAGTTAGAGAAAATACTTTCGGTTTCCGGCAAGCCCGGAATCTACAAATTGATTACCGGTGGTCGTGCAACCATCATTGTGGAGTCCTTGATTGATGGTAAGCGCGTTCCGGTTCATCCGACTCAGAAGGTGAGTGCGCTCAGCGATATCACTATGTTTACTTACGAAGCTGATGTGCCTTTGCGTGAGATTTTCCTCAAAGCAAAAGAAGCCTTTGGTGGTGGTCAGGCACCTGACCCAAAGAGTGACGGCAAAGTGTTGCGCGACGCGATGAAGCAAATATTGCCGGATTACGATGAGGAACGTGTCTACACTTCGGATATCAAGAAATTGCTCACGTGGTACAATATCCTTCAGGCGAAGGATATGCTCGATTTTGCCGAACCCGCGTCCAGTGAAGCCGAGGCAGAATAAACCTCTGAATTACTTCTTGTTAAAGGACGCTGCGACCACCGGATTCTTTGGATCTGCGTAGTTGTAGAATCCTTCTCCTTTTTTGTCGCCGAGTTTGCCTGCGGTAACCATGTTCACCAAGAGTGGACACGGTGCGTATTTGGGGTTTCCGAATCCGTCATGTAGAACGCGCAGGATAGATAAGCAGGTGTCGAGTCCAATGAAGTCGGCCAAACGCAACGGTCCCATCGGATGAGCCATACCCAATTTCATGATGGTGTCGATTTCTTCTACACCGGCAGTGCCTTCATACAAAGTGTAAATAGCCTCGTTGATCATCGGCATCAGAATTTTGTTGGCTACAAATCCGGGATAGTCATTCACTGTAACAGGAATCTTTCCAATGGCTTTTGAAAGTTCAACCACAGTAGCCGTAACCTCATCTGTTGTGGAGTAGCCGCGAATCACTTCGACTAGTTTCATCACCGGAACAGGATTCATGAAGTGCATGCCGATTACTTGCTGAGGACGTTGCGTAGCAGCGGCAATGCGTGTAATTGAAATCGATGAGGTGTTTGTGGCGAGAATGCAACCTGCAGGAGCAAATGAATCCAGCTGGTTGAAAATCTTCAGTTTTAACTCTACATTTTCGGTTGCAGCTTCCACAATCAAATCGCGATCGCCACAGGCTTCAGCCATTTCTGTACGCAGACTGACATTAGCAAGCGTTTTTTCCTTGTCGGCTTCCGTTATGGCACCTTTAGCTAGCTGTCGGTCGAGGTTTTTTGAAATGGTCGCCAGCGCCTTCTCCAGTGCTTCCTGCTTCACGTCGATAAGATTAACAGGATAACCCTGTTGAGCGAAAACGTGTGCGATACCATTTCCCATTTGGCCTGCGCCGATAACTGCAATCTTGTGCATGGTGATTGAATTAGGGTGCGAAAATAAGTCGCATCTGACATTTTAAACCTTAGCACCAATGATGGCTTTGAATGAATATTTTTACGCCAAACCTTCAAGCAATGAATACACCGAAGCGACTGTTTGATTTTGCCTACTACCAACTCCAAAATTAGCCGCTCGAGAAGATGATTCCGACTAAAATCGGAAACGACTGGATAAGCATTGGTACACGAGAGTTTGTGGATCAGATGCAACTTGTCAGTCGTGGACTTGTTGCGCTGGGTGTTCAACCGGGTGATCGCGTGGCTCTCATTACGCACGCAAATCGTCATGAGTGGGACATCATGGACAATGGCATCATGCAGGCGGGTGCCGTCGATGTGCCGATTTATCCGACGATGACTCCCGAGGATTGCACCTACATCCTTAATCACAGCGAGTCGAAGTATTGTTTTGTTTCCAATGAAGAGTTGTATCGGAAAATCATTTCAGTGCAAGGGAATTGTCCGGCGTTGAAAGGTGTCTACACGTTTGACCGTGTTCCGGGTGCTCCGCACTGGACGGAATTGTTTGAAGCTGCCAAAGGGGTTTCATGGGAACAAGTGAAGGAGGTGAGTGATCGCGTGCAGGAAGATCAGTTGGCGACTATTATTTATACTTCAGGAACAACAGGATTGCCCAAGGGTGTGATGCTGTGTCACCGCAACATCGCCAGCAATGCCATTAACTCAGAAGAGCGCTTACCGATTTTGGAGAAAGGACAAAGCCATTGCCTGAGCTTTTTGCCCGTTTCGCATATCTATGAGCGCATGTTGCACTACATGTATATCGCCAACGGCATACACATGTACCTCAGCGGTATGGATACCATTAAAGATGATTTGGCGGTGGCACGCCCGCATATTTTTACCGGTGTGCCGCGTTTGTTTGAGAAGTTCTATGACGGTATTCTCGCCAAGGGAATGGCCAATACCGGCATCAAGAAAGCATTGTTTAAGTGGGCGCACGATTTGGCGCTGCAGTGGGAACCGGATGGAGCGAATGGTGCGCTGTACGAATTCAAGTTGGGTATTGCGCGCAAACTGGTGTTTAGTAAAGTGAAGGCAGCATTGGGTTTAACGGAAATTCGTGCTGTTGCCTCCGGAAGTGCAGCGCTGCAAATGCGCTTGGCGAAGTTTTTTAATGGTGCCGGCATTCCTGTATTGGAGGGCTATGGGCTGACCGAGACTTCTCCTGTAATATCGGTGAACACCCTGCGATCTCCGCGTATGTTGCGCCCGGGCACGGTGGGCAAAGTGATCTCCGGTGTGGAAGTAAAAATCGCTTCTGACGGTGAAATATTATGCAAAGGTCCTAACGTGATGATGGGCTATTACCGGGAGCCTGAGAAAACGGCCGAAGTATTGTGCGAAGGCTGGTTTGCAACAGGAGATATCGGAGAAATCAATGATGGATTTATTCGGATTACCGATCGCAAGAAGGAATTGTTTAAGACATCCGGTGGCAAATACGTTGCTCCGCAGGTCATCGAAAACGCAATGAAGGAAAGCATTTACATCGAACAAATTATGGTCATCGGTGATGGAGAGAAATTCCCTGCCGCATTGATTGTGCCTGAGTTTATTGGCCTGAAGGAATGGGCGACGAAAAATGGAATCACAACGGATGATGCAGGCGCATGGCTGCGCAATGCGAGCGTACGTCAATTGATAGAAGGAGAAATTCAGCGCATCAACCAGCGCTTTGGCGGCTGGGAGCAAGTCAAAGGTTTTGCTTTGTTACCGCGACTGTTTACCATTGATGCCGGTGAAATTACCCCGACGCTGAAGTTGCGCCGAAAGCAAATTGGCATCAACTGGAAGACGGAAATTGATACCATCTATCATCGAGCGTAAGCCATGATTCTACTCGACGTTTTGCAATCCATGGATGAACGCCTGTTTTGGCTGTTGCATCCAAACCATACGCCATGGCTTGACCAGGTGATGTGGTATGTGAGCAAAATGACGATGTGGATCCCTGTATATGCGCTGATGATGTACACGCTGTTTAAGCGGTTGCACAGTGTGGAATTTGTTACAGCATGTATAGCTATCGCGCTGCTGCTTTTTTTTACTGATTTTTTGGCGGTCAAACTCGTGAAGGAAACGGTCCAGCGACTTCGGCCAAGTCATCATCCTGCATGGCAACATTTGTTGCATTTGGTTGCGGATGAAAATGGCAATCCCTATCGCGGTGGGCAATATGGTTTTTTCTCGAACCACGCTTCTAATTACGCTGGAGTGGCAACGTTCTTTTACCTAGTGATTCGACCGATATCCAAACTACTAACCTCACTACTGGTGTTCTGGGTTGTACTCATTTCCTACAGCAGAATTTATCTGGGCGTCCATTATCCATTCGATATTCTCGCCGGTTGGATGTACGGCGTTTTATGCGCCTGGCTCATGTTTGCGGTATTCAAAAGACTCACGGCTAAACAAAGATTGACATGAAATTCTTGCTTGTGTTTTTGGGCGGCGGTTTGGGTTCGATGGCTCGCTATGCACTGGCGATGGGCTTTCAATCGTTGGATACACGCTTGCCGTGGGCAACACTGGTGGCAAATGCGCTGGCTGCATGCCTGATTGGAGTGTTCTATGGATTGGATTTCAAGTTGACCCAAACGGCTTGGTGGATGTTGGGTGCGGTGGGTTTTTGTGGCGGACTGAGCACGTTTTCCACTTTTGGTTTGGAGACTGTTCAACTCTATCAACAAGGACATACAGCCTACGCTTTGTTGAATGTGGTATTGAGCGTGTTGCTGGGGATTGGGTTGGTTTATCTCTGCGTGAAGCTGTTTTCGTGATGAGATTGTGAAAAAGCACCTTGATTACTTCGTGATTGGCTTGTTTGCGCGTTCTATTCATCCATGTAATTTCGCTTCATGAAGATCAAGTTGCGTTTTTACCTCGTGTCGCTATTTACCCTATTTCTTTCGTGTGCGACTTCTCAGCAGACTGCCCTAAAAGCACCGAGCGCCGTCAGAAAACCACCGCGTCTTATCATAGGCATTACGGTCGATCAAATGCGCTATGATTATCTCCAGCGCTATTGGGATGATTTTACAGCTGTAGGCTTCAAGCGACTGGTGGGCGAGGGGTTTGTGTGTCACAATTTGCACTACAACTATATGCCAACCTATACAGGACCGGGGCATGCCTCGATTTTCACGGGAACCACTCCGGCTTATCACGGCATCATTCAAAATGATTGGTATGATCGCTCTTCGAATGCGATGATTTATTGTTCTTCGGATTCGACGGTGAAGGGAGTGGGCACTTCTTCAAAGGCCGGCCAAATGTCGCCGCATTACCTGATGGCATCTACGTTGGGTGATATGATTGGTCATCACACCAACCATAAGGGAAAAGTATTTGGTATTGCGATGAAAGATCGCGGAGCAATTCTGCCGGCCGGTCGCACCGCCAACGCTGCATATTGGTTCGTAGGAGGTGAAGAAGGCAAATGGGCAACCAGCACATGGTATATGGAAGCACTGCCTGAATGGGTGAATGCATTCAATGCCCGTAAGAGGGCGGATGATTATTTATCCAAGCCTTGGAATTTGTTGGCCGATGAATCTATCTATAACGAAAGCGCGGAGGATAACAACGCACATGAGGCACCCTTTAAGGGCACTACAAAGCCAACCTTCCCTTATGATCTTCCTGCGTTGCGCGCGGCTAATGGAAATTACGAATTGCTAAAGGCTACTCCTTTTGGAAATTCACTGACCATTGATTTTGCACAGGCGCTCATCGAGAATGAGCAGCTCGGTAAAGACAATGAGGTGGATATGCTGTGCATGAGTTTCTCTTCTACGGATTATATCGGCCATCAATTTGGTATTCACTCTCGCGAAACACAGGACTGTTACTTGCGTTTGGATCAAGAACTGGCGGTGTTTTTACTCTATCTCGATCAGGAAATTGGCAAGGATCAGTACCTCGTTTTTCTTTCAGCCGATCATGGCGGCGCGCCCACTCCAAGCTATACCGCCAAGCAGAAAGCAATCGGCGGGTATTGGAAAAGCGATCGACTGGAACTGATGTTGGAAGATACACTAGCGAAGAAATACGGCCAGGGCGATTGGATTTTAAATGAAAGCAACCAGAATATTTTTCTCAATCGCGCATTGATTCAATCCAAGAAATTAAGTCTGAAGGAAATTCAGTATGAAGTGGCTACACTGGCGCTCGATTTTCCGGAAGTACATCAGGCGTTCACAGCTTCTGATTTGAACCAGTTTCGCGGTGGTGATGCAATCAAGTCGATGGTGCAAAATGGCTTCGACAGCGCTCGATCCGGTGATGTGATTTACACGCTCAAGCCCGGCTACATCGAGTACGGCATGACAGGCACGACGCACGGCTCTCCATATACCTACGATACACATGTGCCGGCGATTTTCTTTGGTGCGGGTGTTCGTAAGGGAGAAACGTTCGAGCGAACAACCATCGCCGATATTGCTCCAACAGTGAGCATGATTGCCGGGTTTGCATTGCCCGATGCCTGTACAGGAACACCCATTGTTGAATCCATCGCTCCTCGCCAATGATCCATTATTCAGTTGGGATTGAACATCCACATCGGCATTTCATTCAGTTTCGTGCAGAGTTCGAAACACACGGAAGGAGTGCATTGTCGTTGCAACTGCCTTCGTGGAGGCCCGGTCGTTATGAGTTAGGCAACTTTGCGAAAAACATTTTGAAGTGGGCGGCTGCGGATGAAAATGGCAAGGCTTTATCCTTCCGAAAAGCAACCAAGGACTTGTGGATTGTTGAAACGAATGGTGCATCCAAAGTTGTCATTAGCTATCACTATTACGCCGCCGAACTCAATGCAGGGTCAAGTTTTCTGGATGAAGAGCAACTCTATATAAATCCGGTCAATTGTTTTTTCTATGATGCGGAAAAACCGGAGTTGCCGTTCCGCGTTCAATTGAATTTACCGGAAAACTTTCGCTTGGCTTGCGGACTGCATCAAGAGCCCGGTCATGTCTTAACGGCTTCGAATTTTGATGAGCTTGCAGATTGCCCTTTCATCGCGAGCGCGTCATTGCGTAAGCTGGATTATCATGTACAAGGTGTTACGTTTCATCTCTGGATTCAAGGCGAGGTGAAGTTGGATGAGGCTGCATTACTCAATGAGTTTGCTGCTTTCACCAAATGTCAATTCGATATTTTTGTTGACATCCCTTGCAAGGAGTATCATTTTCTTTTTCACTTCGTGCCTCATTTTTTGCGCCACGGCGTCGAGCATTCGAACAGTACAGTCATCGCTATGGGACCGGCTGCGGATTTCCAGCAAGATCATTTGTTCAAGGATTTGCTGGGCATCAGCTGTCACGAGTTGTTTCACACCTGGAACGTGAAGAACATTCGTCCCGTTGAAATGATGCCCTATGATTTCACCAAAGAAAATTATTCAGAGTCCGGATTTGTTTACGAAGGTGTAACAACTTACTATGGCGATATGTTGCTGTGGCGAAGCGGTGCTATCAGTGATGACGAATGGCTGGTGATGGTCGCAGAACATGTGCAGGATCATTTCACCAATCACGGTCGACTCAATTTATCTGTAGCGGAAAGCAGTTGGGATACCTGGCTCGATGGCTACGTGGCAGGCATTCCCTGGCGAAAGGTTTCTATCTACAATGAGGGCTTTCTAATTGCCTTAATCTGTGATCTTCGAATCATGCAAGCCAACGCGCACCGTTTATCATTAGATCATGTCATGCGCACGCTCTATGATGATTTCGGAAAGAAGCGAATCGGTTATTCGAAGTCGGATTATCGCGCGTTGCTGGATCGATTTAGTCAAGGAATGCTGAATGATGTGTGGGATAACCTTGTGGATGGAACCGCAGATTATGCCCCCTTCCTTGCCGATGCTTTGTCACAAGCAGGCGTCACTTTGGTTGCCACACCATCTTCAAAGTATGCCGAGTCAACATGCGGATTAAGTGTGGATGAATCGAATCAGAAAGTGACAGTCACGGCTGTTGTTCCCGGCTCACCGGCTGATCGCGCAGGATTGTGGTATGGCGATGAAATTGTTGCTGTTTGCGATGTCGCTCCTTATAAGAATTTTCAGCACCTGTTACGCATGCAGAGTGAGGTGTGCAAGTTGTCTATCTTACGTAAGGGCCGCCGTCTGAGTGTGGTCGTCCAACCTGACGGCGAGGTTTGGTTTAAAAAATACCGCTGTGAACGCATAGCAGAACCTACCGACACGATGCGCTCGACCTGGAGCACTTGGAAGTTTGGGGTTCCCCGATAATTAAACACCCATGGCTGCCGGTAATCTGCCGGCCATGTAGTCGAAGAGGTTCTTCAACGGGCCTTTGACCATCATTTCCAAAAAAGGATTGATTTGCGCATCACAAATGAGTTTGCCTTGCGTTGCTGATCCGGTTTCGTTGAGCTGAACTTTCAGTGTGAATGGAAAGGGTGATCCTGCAGTACTGGAATACGTGATCTCGTTGTGTGGTTTGCTATCGGTGATTTCCAATCCTATGGTATAGGCGTTCTGGATTTTGAAACTGCAGTTTTGTTCGCTCGATTTCCAGTCGCTGTATTTGCCTTCCGGTAACAATTTTTCAATGTTGTGCATGTTGCTCAAAAAGGTATGTACTTCCGCGATGGGCGATTGCACGGTGGTTGATTCACTTTCGATGTGTGTCATGGCGGAGTGGTTTAGGAGTGTGTGGTTTGAAATTGCTCACTCCAAGCCTCCGGACTTGCTGACCAGCTTTGCAAGGCTTGCTGTTGTGCGGGTGAAACATACTTCGAGTTGACGGCCTGTTCGAGCATCGCGCTGTAATTGCTCAATGTTTGAAGCGGACAATTGGCCGTTTCAAAATTGTTCTTTGCTTTTTCAAAGCCATAGGTGAAGATGGCTACCATCCCAATGATATCGGCTTGTTGTTCGCGTAAAGCTGCTACAGCGTTTAGACTGCTTGAACCTGTGGAGATCAAATCTTCAATTACCACTACTCGTTGGCCCGCCTGAAAAACGCCTTCTACTTGATTACCGAGTCCGTGTTTTTTGGGTTCACTGCGAACGTAGATAAAAGGCAGGTTCATAGCTTCTGCAACCAAGGCACCAATGGCAATACCGCCGGTAGCAACGCCTGCAATAACTTCAGGCTCTCCGTATGATTCGCGGATAGTTGCTACAAAAGCATCGCGAATGAAGGCACGCACTTCCGGATAGGATAGTGTTTTGCGGTTATCACAATAGATCGGTGATTTCAATCCGGATGCCCAGGTGAACGGGTTCTCAGGACTTAATTGAATCGCTTTAATTTGAAGCAGGAATTCCGCTACTTTTAGCGCACGTTCGGAGGTAATCATGGCTCAAAAGTATAAAGTTTATTTTGCGAATCGTCCTGTAGTTTTCACCGACATGGAGACGCAACCGAACGCGACCTTTGGTCTTGAGGTAATCGTATCCCAAGGCAAGTCAGATGCAGCGTGGATAGAAAATGCAATCACGCGCGGCGCCAGAGCTGTGCATGTGCGCTGCAAAGACGTGGAAGAGTCGTGGCGTTTTTTTGAGGAGCAATTTCTACCGATTGGCGCGGCGGGCGGGGTAGTGATTAACGAACGTAATGAGGTACTTTTCATTTACCGATTGGATAAATGGGACTTGCCTAAAGGAAAAATAGAAGCCGGTGAAGCTCAGGATACCGCCGCCTTGCGCGAAGTAGAGGAAGAGTGCTCTATTATGCCTTTGGAGTTGGGACCTCTATTGCTATCCACCTACCATACCTACGTGCTCAATGGTGAGCCGGTGTTGAAGTCGACAGCATGGTATCTCATGCGATACAAAGGCAACACCACGCCACGACCTCAACTCGAAGAGGGAATCACCGATGTGCGTTGGATGGCTTCCAATGAATGGGACATCGTCATGGCCAATACGTATCCTTCTGTCATCGATGTGCTCGACGCTCTCAAAGAGCACTAGACGTTAATCGGCCTTGATGACAATCGTTTTCAGGGAAGCGCCTCCGCTGTAACTAGCCACAATTACGTAAGCGCCATTTTGCCATTGCGAAGTTTCCAATTGAAGATTTGAACTCGTTGGACGCAGGTCAGCTATCAACTGACCGGTGGTATTGTAAATACGCACTTCTTGTGGAAGTCGTGTAGTGAAATTCAGGGTGAGTTCTTGTTCGAATGGGTTGGGATAAGCGCTCCATTGGGTGCTTCCGAATTGGTCCACATCTAATCCACACGGACCAGCGGTGTAGTTAGTGACACCAAACCAATTGGTGGCCTCGCACGAGTTGTTATAGGTAACACCATCACAGCCGCAAACGGGATCAATTACCGTCGGGCACATTACATCGGGATCAATGAGTGCAGTGTCGATACACACCTGAGTAAAGGAACAACCGGCTAAACAATCATCCTCAGAAGTGAAAATCAGCTCGCTGTAATTGAAACCATTGCTGCCTATATAGGAGCATCCGCTAATCATCATGCAGCCGGTTTCATAGCGGGCCCAGCCTAATGGCATGGCGCATTCGCCGAATTGGGTTGAAATGGGAATCACACGACAGGCCGCTGTATCGCAGGAACCCAAGCGGAATGTTGTGACCCCACCATAATAATAAGCCATACAGGAGTTGCTATAGGTTACTCCATCACAGCCACAAACGGGATCCACTGTTGGTGCACAGTCGACCAAATAACCTTGCTCAATTTGACCTTGATTGATGCAGTCGGTCTCCGGAGAGCCACACTGCTGTTGGCAGTCCCATGCTGATTGATAAAAATTCGGGGAGTAGTCGATATTATCGATAATGTAACCACAGCCGCTCACGGGACCGCACGTTCCGCCGAGCCAGGTGTAACCCAAAAACATATCGCACATCCCGAAATCCAGTCCGCTCATGTCCATACATCCTCCTGAGACGCATTCGCCGGGAGTATAGGAGGTGACACCGCCATAATATTCGGCCTCGCAATCGTTGCCGTAAGTAACGCCATTGCAGCCGCAAACAGGAGCCCAGATGAGTGGACAAGCCGCAGTTAAATCGATGAGTGAGGAATCAACGCAATCTTGAGCGAAGGTGTTGACTTGGCCGGATAATATAGCCAGAAGGAGTAGTGTTTTTTTCATGGGTGCCGTCGGTTAAAAGTCTGTTGGTCGAAATTAGAAAAGGGTATTTAGAAATACGATGACATTTCTTTCGTATTATTGACTACCTTAGTGTTCAGAAGGTTGACCAAGACTATTTTTTCTATGCGAATCAGTGCACTCATATTCGTTGTGGTTCTGTGCTTTCTTCAGGCGCAAGGGCAGCTCGAGCGTGTGGGTACCCCTGTTTCCTGGTCACAAAACCTTACGGTCAATCCCGATAATCAGAACATTGCTCAGGTTGATGTAGAAGCTCTTCTGGGTGAAGATGCCGCCATCGATGACGACCGCTCAGTTCCCTTTCGATTTGCCTATGCGCGTGAGGTCGATTGGAATCTGAATAACATTGGTACATGGATCAACTTACCGAACGGCGATAGACTTTGGCTATTGGGAATTGAATTCGAAGAGGCGCATTCGGTGGCCATTACGCTTGAAAACCTTCAGTTGCCGAAGGGTGGAAAATTGTACGTGTACTCCGATGACCGTCTGGATTATTTGGGTCCAATTACTGATGAAGATAACCGAACGGGTGAACTCGGACTGCCGCACATTAAGGGACAAAAAATTTTCGCTGAATACTACGAGCCCAATGAGTTTCGGGGGCAAAGTGATTTTAGAATCACACACGTCGCCGGCTCATACAGGAATCCGTCACAGGATTTGAATCAAACATCGGCATGTCTTGAGTTACTTGCTCCCGCTCAGCTCAGCCCGGCACTGCGCAATGCTTCGGCATCTGTAATTCGGGTGCTCCTCGATTATGGTCAGCGCTACGCAACGGGAGTGCTGGTCAACAATTCTGCAAATGATGGAACACCGTATGTGCTTATTTCTTCGGAAGCGCTCATTGGCAATCCTTCGTCATACGTTTTTCAATTTGATGTAACAGGGATAGGCTGTTTGCAGTCCTCCGGATCGTGCGATTTACGCACGATATGTGGTGCGACGGTTTTGATGAATGACTCGAACACCGATGCTGCATTGTTGCAGTTAGCGAAACAACCCCGTAATGACTGGCAAGCCTTCTATTCAGGTTGGCGTTTGAATGAGAGTTCTAACGGAGGTTATTACTGTATGCAACATGCCAGGGGCTTACCACAAAGTCTGACAACGTATTCAGGTGCTTTCATACCGGTGATGCATTCGGGTGTTTGGACGCAAGGGCTCGCTTCACCACAAAGTGGACAAACCGCAACGGGCAGTTTGGGTGCACCGTTGTTTGATCATGAAGGAAATCTGCTTGGGTTCTTCAAAGGAGGCAGTGCGCATTGCGGCGGCAATGGAGGAATTGACCGATTTGTGCTGTTGGATGAAATTTGGAATAACGTGCAAAGTTTTCTGGATCCGGGAAATGAAGACCAGGACAAGATGCCCGGCTATTTCCAGCCTGAGCAACCTGAGTTAAGCGTGCATGCAACGGAATTCAACGTGTATCCTAATCCGACAAACGACATAGCAACACTCGTTATCCCATCGGATGATAAAATTCTAACTGTGGAGCTCTTTGATGGACTTGGACAGCGTGTCAGCAGCTGGATCAATGTAACATCTATACCTGTCCATGATTTGCCTCGCGGCATTTATGCTCTTCGGGTAACCGGTCAGCAAAAGCATTACACTTGCTCACTTTTCGTCACAGGAGGGAAATAAAAAAAGCTACTCGAAAGTAGCTTTTTGATTATTGTTGAATTCGTTGCGAATCAGTCTTCATCATCATCACCACCGCCGTCATCTTCGACCATGTCGTCGTCTCCGTCATCGTCGGAGTCATCCATGTCTTCCAGTCCGTCTTCATCCGAGCCTCCTTTGAAGCTTTCAAACTCAGACATTGCTGCGCCTTCATTTTCCTGATTCTCTTCATCATCGACCTTCATGTTTTTGTCAATCTTGAAAAGATAAATCGTGTCTTCAGTGCGCACCTCAAGTGCCTTGATAAACTGGCCCTTGGGTGTAACAAACGAAACAAGGTTCTCATTTTCGAACCCGTTCGGATAATGTTCGTTGATCAAATCAATGTGCTCTTTCGAGAGCGTGTTGTAATCTTTGATGACTCTTTTAATGGGTGCAGCCATAACCGATGATGTTATTTTTTTATTGATTTAATATCCATGCAAATATGAGGGGCGCAACAATAGTTGCATCACTTTCCACAATAAATTTTGGTGTAGTGATGTCCAGTTTACCCCAAGTAATCTTTTCATTCGGCACCGCACCGCTATAACTGCCGTAGCTTGTTGTGCTGTCGCTGATTTGACAGAAGTAGCTCCAGAAAGGGATGTCATGCATCTCCATGTCCTGATACAGCATGGGAACGACACAAATAGGGAAGTCTCCCGCGATACCTCCGCCAATCTGGAAAAATCCTACGCCTTTACCGGCTGAGTTATCGATGTACCACTTGGCCAGCCAGGTCATGTATTCAATCCCGCTCTTCATGGTTGAAGGGTTGATTTCTCCTTTTATGCAATAGCTGGCGAAAATGTTTCCCATTGTGCTGTCTTCCCAACCCGGAACGATAATCGGCAGATTGCGTTCGGCGGCTGCCAACATCCATGAGTTCTTGGGGTCGATTTGGTAGTATTGTTCCAATACGCCGCTGAGCAGCATCTTATACATGTATTCGTGTGGGAAAAAACGCTCACCTTTATCGTTGGCGTCTTTCCAAAGTGCGTGAATGTGCTTCTGCAGGCGGCGGAATGCTTCTTCCTCCGGAATGCAGGTGTCAGTCACGCGATTTAAACCGCGTTCCAACAAGTCCCACTCCTGCTGTGGTGTGAGGTCACGGTAGTTCGGCACGCGCTCGTAATGATTGTGCGCAACCAGGTTCATGAGATCCTCTTCGAGGTTAGCGCCCGTGCAGGAAATGATATCCACTTTACCCTGACGAATCATCTCGGCCAGCGAAATACCCATCTCCGCCGTCGACATTGCGCCGGCAAGCGTGATCATCATTTTACCGCCTTCCAGCAGGTGTTGCTCATAGCCTTTGGCCGCATCGACCATAGCGGCTGCGTTGAAGTGCAGGTAATTGACCTGCATGAAATCACGTATAGAACTGTATTTACTCATCGTGTATGGCGGAGAACAGAGAAGAATGCTCTCGAATTTTCCGCGGCAAAAATGGAAAAATCAATGCGGATTTGCGCATTTTTTTTGAGAATATCCGAAAAGAGTTGGAATTGACCTTAGCGACGACCTTTGGATTGCATCACCAGGCGCATGACATAGGCGATTACCTGACGACGGATACGGTTGTCATGTTCCTTGTTAAGTGGGTCGTTCAGAATGTATTGAAACTTGAATCCGCAGTAATCATGCTTGATGCTGTTCACTTTCAGCACCATGCTTTCCTGCAGAATTAACTCATGCTGGTCTTTTAGAGCGAAGATGATTTCGCGTTCAAGTTTCTCGAGTTGGTCAATGTAATTGACGTCGAGCTCAAAATCAATGCTGCTCTTTTTGAGTTCGCGACGAGTGTAGTTGATGATCTGACTGGCGAAAACATTGTTGTTCGGTATGTACACGATGTCGTCATCCTCATTTAACAGGTGCACATTCGAAAGCGTAATGTCGATGATTTTGCCTTTGCTCTCCGCAATCTTCACGGTATCGCCAATGTTCACGATTCGCGCAAAGGTCATGTACATGCCGTTGATAAGGTTGGAGATATAGTCTTTGGTGATCAGCACAAGCGCAGCTGCAAGCAGGCTAAGAGTGGTGATGGCTTCTTTAACGCTGATGCTGAACAGCGACATGACCAACACCGCAAATAGCAGAGAATAAACGATCCTCGCAATTTGCGAAATACCGGTAGTGAAGTTGTCCTTCTTCACTCCGCCTTGCGGACGGTAGAAGGCAATGGTCATCAGACGCACTGCTTCTATAGCCAGAAATGCAACCAGCGCGTGATAAAGCGTATTGGCAAACTTTTCCGGTGGATCAAACTGGTTGATGAGCGCAATGAAACTCTTGCGCAAACTCACCAAAATGATGAGCAGCACCGATGCGTTGACGCCTTTGGAAAAGGTGAAGAGTTTCATGAACGAGAATGGATAATTAGTCGTAGTAACCTAAAATCTCCAGCACATCTTTTGGCTTCTGCTCCGGTGCCCAAAGCTTGTATTTCAACTTGCCTTTGCTGTCGCGATCAATCAGAACATGCTTTGGTTGCGGCATCAGACAGTGATGAATGCCTCCGAATCCACCGAGTGTATCTTGGTAGGCTCCCGTATTGAAAAATCCAATGTACTGGTCCTGGTCGGGATAATATTTCGGCAAGTAAATAGCGTTGGTGTGCTGTTCGGAATTGTAATAGTCATCGCTGTCGCAGGTTAATCCCCCCAAAAACACACGCTCGTAGTTTTCATTCCAGTTGTTGACCGGAAGCATGATGAAGCGCTTGTTGATGGCCCAGCTGTCAGGCAATGTCGTCATGAAAGACGAGTCAATCATGTTCCACTTTTCACGGTCGTTCTGTTCTTTTTGGTAGAGGATTTTGTAAATCGCTCCGCCGCTTTCGCCCACGGTGAACGATCCGAATTCGGTGTAGATGTGAGGCACAGGAACACCTGCATCATCGCAAGCGTTTTTCACTTGACGCAAAATCTCGGTGACCATGTATTGGTAGTCGAAAGAATACGCGAGTGAATTTTTGATGGGGAAACCACCGCCGATGTTCAGGCTATCCACCGTTGGACAGATTTCACGCAACTCGCAATACACCTTCAAACACTTGATCAATTCATTCCAATAATAACTTGTGTCTTTAATTCCGGAATTGATGAAGAAGTGCAGCATCTTCAAATTCAGATGCGGATTGTCGTGTATGGATTTCTTGTAGAAACGCACAATCTCACGGTATCCGATACCCAATCTCGAAGTATAAAATTCGAATTTCGGTTCCTCCTCACTGGCGATACGAATGCCGATGTTCATCGGTTCAGTCACCAGCTCTTCGAATTTCTGAAACTCGTATTTGTTGTCAATTACCGAGATGATGTCTTTATACCCGTCGGCATGTAAATCGAAAATGCGCTTGACGTACTCATCTTTTTTGAAACCGTTGCAGATGATGCGCTGCGTCTTATTGATTTTACCCAACGTACCCAGTCGACGAATGAGATCAATGTCGTATGCCGACGAAGTCTCAATGTGAATGTTGTTCTTGAGTGCCTCCTCCAGCACATAGCGGAAGTGCGAACTCTTGGTGCAATAGCAGTAGTGGTAATCACCTTCGTATCCCACTTCGTTGCGGGCGATGCGAAACCACTCCTTGGCGCGCTTGATGTTCTGACTGATTTTCGGCAGATAAGTGAACTTCAGTGGAGAACCATATTTCTCCACCAATTCCATCAGTGGAATGCCGTGAAAGAGCAAGTTGTCTTTTTCTAGTTGAAATTCTTCCTGGGGCCACTCAAAGGTTTGTTCTACCAGGTCGATGTATTTTGTTTTCATGATAAACGAAAGCTGATTTAACGTGATTGAATGAAAGCGATGCGCTGAGTTTCAGCGCTCGGATCAATCATCAGATTCGTATAAAAATGTGTTCCGGTTGGAACTGGCAATTTTTCATGAATGCGGCATACAAAATAGGAGGTGCAAGTTTAAACCAATCGACGGTTGAACACAAGTGAAAATGTGTTGGAATCAACGCCTGTGTTGTATCCAACCGAGATCCTGTTGTTTCAGGAGCTCAACTGTTTCTTTGTTGATCAGACGATGTCCCGCCTCAGGAAGAAGGAGCGCCGGTTTGTTGCGAAAATGACGCATGAGTTTGTTGGCCAATCGAGGGGGTATGATGGCGTCGTATTTACCAAAAACTAGCAAGCACGGAATGCTGTTGCTTTCCGCTTGAGCAGCGACCCGGCGCAAGTCAGGGAATAGTTTGCGGTGGGCGAGCCACACGTTGTAGACGAGTTTACGCTTTGCTTCTGTTTCAAGCTGCAGATAAACAAAGCGATGGATGTTTTGATGCAGGATGTGCATCTTCTTCAACACATCTGCCGTTCGCAAAATCCAGTTGGGATTGCGAATAATCGAGCGATAAAGCATGCGCCCCAGTTTCGTTTCACTCACGAACCGATAAAGCAGATTGATCTTCATGCCATCAGGAGCTAACAGTGTAAGCGATTCAATCCGCTCGGGCATGTGTTGCATGAGCATCATGGCGAGACGGCCACCCATACTGTATCCCACCAAATGAAAACGCGAGCAACCGACTTCTGCGCAAAGGGTTTGGATGAGATTGCACCATTCTTCGGCTTCGAGCGGGCTTTTACTTAAGCGTGATTGCGGAAAATGACTGTTTCCATGAAACATCAGATTGACCGCAATCAGCCTGGTGTCGGACTCGATGATTGGAACAAATACCTCGAAATCCGAAGCTTCACGGCCAAAGCCATGCAGGCAAATCACCACGCGATTTCCGGAACCGTAACAACGGTATTCCAGCGATAGTTCGCCTACCTGCAGAAGCATGCTTCCATTCTCTCTATTTGCCATTGACCCAGTTTTTGAGCATGCGGTAACCTTCAGCGGTCATGATGCTTTCGGGATGAAACTGAACTCCACGAATATCGAGGGTTTTGTGTCGAATCGCCATGATTTCACCGGCATTGTCCTCCGCCAGAATTTCGAGTTCAGATGAAAGCGTCTCGCGCTGAATTACCCAGGAATGATAACGGCCAACCTGACAAGGCGAACTGATTCCATCCAATAAATAATCTGTCGAAGTCAGGTGCATGGGTTCACTCAGTCCATGAAATACAGTGGACAAATTGTGAAGCGGGCTGTTGTAGGCCACACCAATGGCCTGATGACCGAGGCAGACACCGAGTATCCGCTTTTGGTTTCCCCAATGGTGGATTACATCAAGGGTAATCCCGGCGTCTTGAGGTAATCCGGGTCCGGGAGACAGCACCACGCCATCATAATCGGCGATTTGTTCGAGCGTAATGGCATTGTTGCGCAAGACGTCCACGGAACCTTGCACGATATCGCTGAGATAATGGTGAAGATTGTACGTGAAGCTGTCGAAATTATCGATAATGAGGATGCGCATGGTGGGCCGTTGGAAGCGCTCAAAGATAGTGGAAGGACGAATTGGCGCGGAGTTGAGCGGTTTTCCACAGTTGTTTGAAACCTGACAAGAATCAAGGCGTTTCTTCAACCTATCTTCGCGCCGCAATCCTCGAAAAAATCATTTTTGTTTACCTGATCGAAGCGGTCAGATAAAAAAAAAATGCCCAAAGACAACTCCATCCAGTCCGTCCTGATTATCGGTTCAGGGCCCATCGTTATCGGTCAAGCGTGTGAATTTGATTACAGCGGCTCTCAAGCAGCCCGCTCACTGCGCGAAGAAGGAATCACCGTTACACTCATCAACAGCAATCCGGCAACTATCATGACCGATAAGGTCGTGGCCGATAACGTTTATCTGCTGCCATTGGAGCCCTCAAGCATCCTGCAGATTCTCGCCGAACACAAGATTGATGCGGTGCTGCCGACCATGGGCGGACAAACTGCTTTGAACCTTGCCATCCAATGCGAGGAGATGGGAGTCTGGGAAGAGTATGGTGTGCGCATGGTAGGTGTGGATACCAAGGCCATCGAAATCACCGAGAACCGCGAAGCTTTTCGACGCTTGATGGGTGAGATTAATGTGCCTATGGCACCACAGCGCACTGCTAAGAGTTTTTTGGAAGGAAAGGAAATCGCGCAGGAGTTTGGCTTTCCATTGTGTATTCGCCCTTCCTACACGCTCGGCGGAAGCGGCGCAGCCTTGGTGTATCAGCAGTCGGAGTTTGATAAGCTACTCGATCGCGGATTGCACCTTTCACCCATTCACGAAGTGATGATTGATAAGGCGCTGATGGGTTGGAAAGAATTTGAGTTGGAATTGCTGCGCGATGCCAACGATAACGTCACCATCATTTGCTCCATTGAGAATTTTGACCCTATTGGTATTCACACGGGTGATAGCATCACGGTAGCGCCCGCCATGACGCTTTCCGATACGACCTATCAGAAGATGCGTGATATGGCGATTCGCATGATGCGCGCCATTGGTAATTTCGCCGGAGGATGTAATGTGCAGTTTGCCGTGAGTCCGGATGAGCGTGAAGATATCATCGCCATTGAAATTAACCCACGTGTAAGCCGCTCATCAGCGCTGGCCAGTAAAGCAACGGGCTATCCTATCGCTAAGATTGCCTCGAAGCTGGCCATTGGCTATCATTTGGATGAGTTGAAGAATCAAATCACGAAATCAACTTCAGCGTTTTTTGAACCAACACTCGATTATGTGATTGTGAAAATACCGCGCTGGAATTTCGACAAGTTTCCCGGTAGCAATCGCGAATTGGGATTGCAGATGAAAAGCGTAGGCGAAGTAATGGGCATCGGCCGAAGCTTTCAGGAAGCGCTGCAAAAGGCTTGTCAGTCGCTGGAAATTAAGCGCAATGGATTAGGCGCCGATGGCAGGGAATTGCGCGATCAAGCGCAGCTGTTGCATTCTCTGGAGAAGGCCAGTTGGAACCGCTTGTTTCATGTTTATGATGCCATGAAGTTGGGAATTCCGTTCAAAACCATTCAGGAAAAGACTCGCATTGATGCGTGGTTCTTGCGTCAAATTGAGGACATGATTGCGACTGAGCGCCGCATCGAAAAATTCGACATTCAGTCTATTTCAAAGGATTTGCTTTTTGAAGCAAAACAAAAAGGATATGCAGATCGACAAGTGGCGCACCTGCTGCGCTGCCTGGAAAGCGAAGTGTATAAGAAGCGTAATGAAATGGGGATTAAGCGCGTATACAAATTGGTTGATACCTGCGCCGCTGAATTCGAAGCGAAGACTCCCTATTACTACAGCACCTTCGAGCAAGAGAATGAAAGCGTATCCGGCGACCGTAAGAAAGTGGTCGTGCTGGGAAGCGGTCCGAATCGTATCGGTCAGGGAATCGAGTGTGATTATTCCTGCGTTCACGGAGTGCT
This sequence comes from Flavobacteriales bacterium, assembly GCA_046304755.1. Lineage (GTDB taxonomy): Bacteria > Bacteroidota > Bacteroidia > Flavobacteriales_D > Sanyastnellaceae > JAIBBG01. The sequence goes on along the minus strand of JBKCDO010000132.1, from coordinate 24,201 downwards.
TGCTGCGCGCGAGGCCGGTTACGAAACCATCATGATTAACTGCAATCCGGAAACCGTTTCAACGGACTTCGATACAGCAGATAAGCTCTACTTCGAGCCTGTGTTCTGGGAGCACATCTATGATATCATTCAGCATGAAAAGCCCGAGGGAGTTATCGTGCAGCTTGGCGGACAAACAGCGTTGAAGCTCGCTGAAAAACTGGATAAGTATGGCATCAAGATTATCGGTACCGACTTTAAATCGCTCGATTTAGCGGAAGATCGCGGAAGCTTTTCAACGCTTTTGAAAGAAAACAACATTCCGTATCCGAAGTTTGGTGTGGTCGAAAGTGCCGAGCAGGCCATTGAATTATCACGTGAATTGGGATTCCCTCTGCTTGTGCGTCCGAGCTACGTGTTGGGTGGACAGAAGATGAAGATTGTGATTAATGAGTCCGAACTGGAGCAGCACGTGGTGAATATCCTCAACGACATGCCCGACAACAAGATTCTACTTGATCATTTCTTGGAAGGCGCTATCGAAGCAGAGGCAGATGCCATTTGTGATGGAGAGGACGTTTACATTATTGGTATCATGCAGCACATTGAACCGGCCGGTATTCATAGTGGTGATTCCTATGCTGTGCTGCCTCCGTTTAACCTTGGTGATTTCCTTATCACTCAAATTGAAGAACACACGCGCACTATTGCTAAAGCACTCAACACAGTCGGTTTAATCAATATTCAGTTTGCGATTAAGGATGACGTGGTGTACATCATTGAAGCCAATCCTCGCGCATCGCGCACGGTGCCCTTCATCGCGAAAGCATACGATGAGCCGTATGTAAATTATGCAACCAAGGTGATGCTTGGCGTCAATAAGGTGCGGGACTTCAAATTTTCGCCGAAGAAGAATGGCTATGCTATCAAGATACCGGTCTTCAGCTATGAAAAATTCCCGGAGGTCAAGAAGGAACTAGGCCCTGAAATGAAGAGCACGGGTGAGGCTATACGCTTCATCAAAGACCTGCGTGATCCATTCTTCCGCCAGATATACAACGAGCGCAATCTTTATCTCAGCAAGTAGATTTATTGCTTTACAATTGTGCCGGTGTAGTTGCGACCATCAACTCGAACTGCGTAATGGTACAACCCTGTTGACCACGATGTAGTTTCCACGGTTATGGAATTGCCATAAGGTTGATAGCTTGCAATCAAGCGTCCCCTGGCATCGTGAATCGATAGGAATTCCATGGTTTTTGAACTCTGAATCGTAATCTGTTGATTTGCTCCGATAGGGTTCGGGTAGATGGATAATAATCCTGCGGCGTCGATTGAGTTCACTGATGTGATGGCCACATTGCCTTCTATCGAACAACCGTTTGCATCGGTAATGATATAAGCATAGCCACCATCTTGAGCAATGATGAAATCAGTTCCATTGCCGGTTGTTCCAAAGGAGGTCTGCCAATCAATAGCATATGCACCGAAACCACCGTCAATACTCAACTCGATTACGTCGCCGGCACCAATACCATCGCCATTGATATCGCTGATGCCTGATGTTGCCGTGAGTTGCTGAGGTTCGGTGATGGTGAATTCTGCACTTTGAGAGGCAACGCATGCTTCATCTGAACTTATGACTACAGAATAGACACCTCCGTTGAGATTAGCAATTGCCGATCCTTCAAGTCCATTGCTCCAGGTGTATGTTAGCTGACCTAATCCCTCGGCCTGCAGCGCAATGCTGCCATCAGCCGCGCCAAAACAGCTAACGACTGATGCGTCTAAATCAGTAATAGAAATTCCGCTTGCGGGAAGAATGTCAATAGTCAAAGCTGCAGTATCACACATGCTGATGATTCCGTTATCACAGACATAGTAGGGGATAACCACCTGACCACTTGCAAAGGAGCCCGCATGATACACGAGCTCCTGCGTCTCCGGATCAAGTTGGTAGCTGCCACTGTTTACGGTTCCAAAGGAAAGCTGTAAAGTCCCCGAGGCATCTTGCGCATCGCTCACCAGATTGTACACGTTGATGACAACGCTGCTTCCTTGACAAACGCTTGTGCTGAGGGATGTTGCACTTGGCGGTGTATTGGCATCTTCTGGCGATACTACATACAATTGAATGGTACCTTGAGAACAAGCGTTGCATGGATCGCATGCGCTGTATTCCACAAAGAATAAGCCGGTAGTATCCGTTGCCGGAGTATAGATGAATGAACCGTCGGTATTCATGGTGAAGGTTCCTCCGGATTGGTCGTTAATCACAGTGTAAACCAATGGTTCGAAATCGAGCTCGATGTCATTGGTCGCAACAGAACCTGAATAGTTTTCATTGATAATGAGCTGGACACCTTCGTCTACGATAATGGGCAGGTCGTTTACGAAAGTCACTTCGAACACGAGTTCACTTTGCGCGCAGGCCCCTGAGCCGTCACACACAGCGTAGTGTAGTGTATCCATTCCAAAGAAATGCGCATGCGGCGCATACACAAAATAGCCGGTAGTATCGTAAATCAAAGTTCCATTTGCTACATCCGTTGTGATGGTAATGAAGAGTTCTTCATTGTCTTCATCCGTGCTGTAATCAAAGAAGTTTCCTTCTGTCGCTGAATCTTCGGACAAGGTGATTTGTGCGCTAACTGCCTGCGGTGTATCGTTGATAGGAGAAACTTCCAGCAATATGCTACCGGATGAACATGCGCCATCACTATCGCATACTTCAAAGGCAATCGCCTCGCTACCGAAGGCATTCATGTTTGGTACGAAAGCGTAACTGCCATCGGTCAACAAAGTAAACTCGCCAAGACTTGAGACGCCTATGGAAAGATAGTTCAGCACCTGTCCTTCGATATCGGTGACTAATTCAGCTATGCTTCCGTCAATGGCCAGTTCTTCTTCGGTTTGAATGATGATGGTTTCAATTATGGGGGCATCATTGACCGGAGCAACTTCGATGATGACTTCAGCTGTCGAGCATGCTCCTTGTTCATCACAAACGTTAATCATGAGTACCTCTGCACCGAAACTGTTAGCGATGGGTATGTACTGCATCAAACCGTCATCGGACAAACTCACTTCGCCAAGTGTTGAGGCGCCCATGAGCGAATAGTGGAGTGATTCATTTTCGACGTCTGAATCATTCAGGGATAATGCAACGACGACAGATTCATCTTCTACGATATTCAAAACATCATCAGCGGCCAATGGCGCATCGTTGATAGCATTCACGGTGAAGATGATTGATGCGGATGAACAACTTTCAGGAGCATCACAAACGCTGTAGTCGATTGTTATTTCACCAAAGAAGTTATTCGCCGGTACGAAGGAAAAATCACCGTTGCTGTTAATTTGCAGCGATGGTGAGTTCGAAACATAGGTCAATGCATCGTTTTCTGAATCGGAAACGTAGAATGCGAGTGAGCCATTTAACGACGTATCCTCATCGGTGCTATAGTTGGCTGAGGCTGCTACCGGAACATCATTTACCGGTGTAACTTCCAGCGCAAGAATTCCATTTGTACAATTGTTATTGGGGTCGCAGGCGGTGTAAGTCACTGACTCGGTGCCAAAGAAATTAGCGAAGGGCACGTAGGAAAGAATTCCTGTTGACGTCAAGTTAATGGTGCCATTGCTTGCCGTGCCGGTGAGGGTGTATTGAATCGCTTCTCCCTCAGCCTCGATGTCGTTAGTGGCAATCGAGATATTCAAACTAGAGTCCTCTTCCACTTGCAGCGCATCACCATTTAAGAGTGGCGCGTCGTTAACAGCGGATACAACCAAAGAAACACTTGCCTCTGCGCAAAGATTGCCTGAATCGCAGACACGGTAGGTAAAGTTATCCGTTCCCGCGTAGTTGAGTTGTGGCGTGTAAATGAATGTGTTTCCCGATAACCATTGAATACTACCGTGTGACGGTGCAATCAACGTTGTGTAGATGAATGAACCACCTTCTGCATCGGTAAGGAAGGCGGTGAGTGATTCGCTCAGGGGAGTGTCTTCCGTTAACGTGAAGGCACTATTGATTGCTGAAGGTGCTGTGTTTGCTGTAACTACATTAATAGTGAGTGTCGCCGAGTCGCAGAGATTGGTGATATCACACACGCGATAGGTTACTGATTCAACACCCAAAAAACCAGTGCTTGGAGTATAGCTAAACGCGCCATTACCGGTCAGCGACCATGCGCCTTGTGAAGGTTGATTCAGCGCGGTGTAGGTGAGGGCGTCGTTGTCACCATCGGTATCATTCAGACTGAGGTTGCCGCTAATATCATTGCCTTCCACCACGATGGCAATATCGTTGGCAGCAACAGGATTGTCCTGAACTGAATTTACCTGGAAGGAAATAGTGGCAGCATCACAGGCACTAAGGGCATCGCATACCGAAAGTGTAATGGTCTCGGAACCGAAGAAATTAGCTGACGGAGCGTAGCTGAATTGACCTTGGTTATTGATAGTAAACTGTCCGTTTTGAGCGGATTGCACTACGCTTACAACAAGGCTAGAATGATCCGCATCCGAAAATATGAGACTACCGGTTGTTGTTTCATCTTCATTCATGGTGATTGAACGGTCCTGCGCCACGGGTACATCATTGACCGAAGTAATGTTGAAAGTGATGGTAGCGCTCACACACGCATTCGCGGCGTCGCATGCATTGACAGTTACGATGTCGGTACCGAAGAAATTTACCGATGGTGTGTAGCTGAAACTACCATTGGGTGAAGTGCTCAAATTCCCATTGGAAGGAGGTGTTGTTATCGTAAAGTTGAGTGCTGCTGTCTCAATATCGGCAGCAAGTGTATTCAAGTTGCCTGTAAAAGCGACATCTTCATTGGTTGTGAATGTCGCACTCGACATCGTTGGCAGGTCATTCACTGCACTAACGGTAAGATTGAGTTGAAGCGTTGAACATCCCCCTTGATTATCGCATACTTGAATGGCGATGGACTCGCTACCGAACCAGTTCGCATTTGGCGTGTAGGTGAAGTTGCCGTCAGTGTTGAGATTGAGGGAACCACCGACGGGAGTTCCGCTTGCACTGTATGTTAACGCTGAACCTTCCACGTCAGAGTTGCCATTGCTGACGTTTCCCTGGAATACTGCATCTTCTATGAAAGTAAAACTCTTGTTTGTAACAACGGGCAGATCATTAACAGCATTCACCTGAATCGTTAAGACGCCACTGGCACAGGAGTTTTGTGCATCGCAGCCTTGGACGGTGAGGGATTGCGTACCGGAATAATTCAGTGGAGGATTGTAGCTGTAACTGCCATCTGAATTGATGGTTAATCCTTGTATGGTATTGCCCTGTGGTGTTGTGAAAACAAGTGCGGTCAGATCCGGATCTGCGATAAATGAGATTGTACCTTGAGCAGCAACATCCTCTGAGGTTACAAGTGTATAGGGCTGTCCGGTCGGTGCGTCATTGATGCCGTTGACCTGCATATACACGATGGAGTTTGAGCAGTTCACACCATCGCACGCCTGAATGACAAACGAGTCAAACCCGAAATAGTTGGGGTTAGGCGTATAGCTGAATGTACCTGTGGCAAGCAACAGCGTAGCATTCCCATGACTCGCATTCGAGAAAAGAGAATAGGTAAGTGTACCGGTGTCATCACTGTCATTGGTGGACACGTTAATAGAGACCGAGCTATCCTCGTTCATTATTTTGAGATCATCGACTAAGGTGGGTGGGTCGTTATCGACATTATTGACGACCAGGGTGATGGTGCCATTGGCGCATTGCCCTACAATGTCACAGGCGCTAAATACAAAGGATGTTGTTCCGTTGAAATTCGGATTTGGCGTAAACGTGTAAGAACCGCCGGAAGCAAGTGCTATTTGCCCATGGGCTGACGGACTAAAAACGCTGTAGGTAATCGCATCGTTTTCAGGATCGGATACCAGCGCATTGAGGGATCCGCTGTAGACAACATCTTCTGAAAGTGAATTGACAGTCTGATTGCTGGCTGTTGGGCTTTGGTTGGGAGCGGTAACGGTTAGATAAACGGTAGCAATCTGATACAAGCCGCAGTGATCGACTACGTAGTACTGAAAGGAATCACTACCCATAAATCCGGTGTTGGGTACGTATGTGAAATTCCCGAAAATGTCGAATGATGTGACAATGCCGTTTGTTGGATTATTCAGTTTCACCCATTCTAATTCTGTGCTGATAGGATCTGTCAGGGAATCAGGGTCACCGTCGTTCGCTGTTACATTCCCGACACGCGTGGAATTCATTTCAACCATGAAATAATCAGCCCCGGCAAAAGGTGAAGTGTTGCGGAAGATGACATAGAACTCTGCTCCGGCTATATCACACGCATTGCCCACGCATACTTGATAGTAGACGCTGTCACGGATGTAGTATTGATTGAGCGGAGGATTGTATGTGAAGGTTCCATTGCTCTGTAAATTGATAGTGCCAAATTGTGGGCCTTCAATTATGCTGTAAACAGGGGTTTGTCCGGCAGGCAACTGGTCGTTGTAAATGAATGAATCCGTATAGGGTTCGTTTTCATTCACTAAAAAGTCATCGTTGTTGGCTACAACTTGCGCATTGCCAAAAGAGGTTAGCAATGCCAGTAGAACGAAAGCACTGAGGGCGTAATAAGAATTTCGCATAGCACTATGAGGTCGTTTATATGACCCGAAAAACACATAGCGTGTTGCTCGAGTTCGATTTTTTCAGTTCACACAAATATACACCACGTCCACCACCACAACAAGGCAATTCTAACGCTCAAACGCATTAGTAGCGCAGGAGCCGCACTACTTGCTCACTGACGCTGATGAGGTAACAACCACCGGCTAACTGCGATACATCAAGTGTTTGACGATTCGATGTGATCGCCCCTTGTTGAATCACTTTTCCGCTCAAATCCGTGATGATGTAAGGGCAGGGAAGTGGCATTGCTGCGGTGAGTTCTATAATCAAGTTATTCTCTGTAATCGGATTGGGGTAAACACCAAATGATTGAACCGCTTGTTCCTCCCGCGAGGTAAGCATCACCTCCAGGCCTGTCGTGCAATCATTGGCGTCGGTGATTGACGCCAGGTACATGCCATCGGCGCTAAGGCCAATAAGTGAATTGGTAGCAGCAGTAAAGCCGTTGGGCCCCGTCCAGTTAACACTGTAAGGTGCGGTTCCGCCGGAAATAATCACTTCGATTGACCCGTTTGCTCCGGCTGAAATATTGGTGGCACTGAAAGTAGCTTCCAGTGCGTCAGGTTCGCTTATGGAGAAGGCTGCTGACCCTTGCAAACTGCATGGCGTGTTGCTGATCATGGTAACCGCATAATCACCGGGGGCCAGGGCAGTGAGTGCGTTGCCTTCGCTGCCATTACTCCATTGGAAAGTCGTGCTGTTGATGTCTGTGGTGCTATTGATGATGATTGAACCGTCATTCGCACCATGGCAACTGACAGCGTTGATGATTGCGCCCGTGATTTCAGGAGTGAATGCAGGAACCACTTCGATCTCATACTGCGCAGTGTCACACAAAGCCGGTGAGGCGTTGTCACATACAATCATGTCGATAGTCATCAGGCCTGAATAAAGAGATGAAGGAGAAACAATCACTTCATTGGCCGGAGAGCCTAGCGTAATTTGAGCAGGTGCAGAAGCGCTGAATAAATAACTCAATTCCGCTGCGCTCTGGGCATCGTCTGAAACTAGCGTGGCAATCGGTATGGTGAAGGATTGCGCCTGACACATCTCAAACGAACCGCCTGTTGCTTGTGGAGCCTGGTTAGGCGGATAGACTTGAATCAGGAAGAGAGCGGTGTCGCATAAGCCTGATGAATCACAAATCGTAATTTCAATGCTGTTGATACCAACGAAGTCTTGTGCAGGTATGTAGCTGAAATGAAGAGCCGAATCAATGGTGAGATTACCTAGTGCATTATTAGCTGCCATTGCTGTGAACGAGATGTCATCCACATCGGAAACAAAACCTATCAGTTCTCCTTCCGCCGGAATGTTCACAAACGTGAAGACATCAATATCACTCACTATCGGCGCATCGTTCACAGGTTGAATGTCGATGATGAGTGTATCATTAGTGCAAGATGAATTGCCATCGCAGACTTGAATCACCACACTAGCGTTACCAAAGAAATCACTCACAGGTTGTAACGCATAGGTCTGATCACCGGGGTTGAAGGTGGCTGCAACGCCTTGACTGCTCACAATGGAATAGGTGAGCGGATTGCCATCGATGTCGGTCACGTATGCAGCAGGATCGAAATTGATGTCGATGTCTTCTGTCGCCGATAATGCAGGGAAATTCGATTGCGGTGCATCGTTTATCGGTGTAACGGTGATCACCAATGTGGCAGTATCGCATAGACTGCCGGCATCACAAACGGCATATTCCAACTCGATGATACCGTTGAAATTTGCGCTAGGTATAATCGACATCAATCCTGAGTTGCTAAAGCTGATGACGTGTGGTCCTGCATCACTGATTAGGATGTACTGCAAAACATCTTCGTCAATGTCTATTTCGTTGTTGTTTAGCGGAATGAGGTCCGGACCGCTATCTTCCTCCACAGTAACGTTTTCGCCGGTTGCAAGTGGAGTGTCATTTACCGCTTCGATTAAAATTGAATGGGTAACGCTGGTGCAGGCACCTTCACTGTCACAAACATTGAAGGTAATCGCATCCTCTCCGTGGTAGTTCAAATCGCCCTGATAGGTAAGGTCGTTGGATAGTGTTCCGTGCTGCGGATATTCTACAATTTCCAGGGTTAAGTTCGCATTGTCGCTATCGATATCCGTGTATTCTGCGAACCATTGCACGGCTGAATCTTCCTGGACATACAGCGTCAAAGGCTCCACTACAGGAGCATCATTCACTGCAGTAATATCCAATGTAATGAGTGCTGTATCGCACAGATTGCCGGTGTCGCATACGCGGTAGGCAATCTCAAAATAGCCGTTGATGTTTTCGGTTGGAACAAAGTAGAATCCTGTGTTCACAATTGGTGTGAAGGTTCCGAACGTTGAAGACTCAAGCAGATTGAACGTCAAATCGCCACCATTGAAATCGGTGCTCACAATACTCAAGTCGACAACAATGGTTTCGTCTTCTAAACTGGCAGCGTTCAATCCTTGAGTACTCGGTGGAAGATTCGTGTAGAGCACGTCGATGACCACATCGGCATCATCACACAAACCGTCGCTATCGCAAGTACGGTAGGTGAAGCGATCTTCACCGTAATAGAGTTCATTCGGACTATATGAATAGGTACCATTGGGTTGAATGAATGCGGTTCCATGAAGTGGAGCATCCAACAAGATATAAGTCAATTGAGCGGTAGCATTATCGATGTCGGAATCATTGGCTGTCATTTGTCCAGTCACCGTTCCGTTGATAATCGTTGTGTTGAAGTCGTTTGCTGCAATAGGCGCGTCATTGACCGGCGCGATTGTAATTGTCACCGAAGCGGTATCGCACAAGCCGGATGGATCACACGCACGGTAGCGTATGATGTCGGTGCCGGAAAAATTTAAAGGCGGTGTGTAGGTGATGGTGCCTTCACCACTTACGGTGTAGCTTCCAAGGGACGACGAAGAAACGCTTTGGTAGGAGAGTGCATCTCCGTCAATAGCATCGATGGTTGCAATTGAATAATTAAGTACTGAATCCTCGGATGTACTTGCTGTACCATTCGAAAGCAATGGTGCGTCATTGTTGCCGTTAGCAACCTGGATGTAAACGTACCCCGTATCGAGTTGCCCTACCAGATCCATAACCGTGTAGGCGACAGTATCTGCGCCGATGAAGTTGTTGGTACTCGTGTAGGTTAGTTGTCCGAGTGCGTTAACCGAAGCCACACCGCCGTGTGGCTGTCCTGCCAGCGCGAACTGCAGCACTTCATTTTCGGGATCACTCGTGAGGGGAAGGAGATTGTATGCAAGGGCTTGCTCTTCGATAGCGCTTGAAATCGTGGCATCGCCGGCTATCGGATTCTCATTAGAAGGAACTACGATGATGGTGACGCGGGCGGGAGGGGAGCTGTTAAGCGTGCAAGGAAATGGCTCTTGCCGGTAATAGGTGAAGTAATCTTCTCCAATAAAGTTGGCAATAGGTTTATACAGGAATGTGCCGTATTTTTTCGGAAATGAATCAATTGGGCTTACCGTGAAATCAGCGAAGCTTGGTGGTATAATTTGCCATGAAGTATAGGTACCTGTATTTGGGTCTGACAGTGAATCAGGATCGCCGTCATTTAGTGTCACATCCCCCCAACGAGCGCTTCCGGTTTCGACGTAGAGAGTATCGTCGCCAGCAAAAGGATTGTCATTATGGAACCTCAGCTGAACTTCAATTGCTGCGGTATCGCAGAACGTTCCAACGCAAACTTCGTAATAGAATGTAAAGTAGTCGAAATTATGATAAAAGAATACCTGAGGTTCCACCGACAAACTAGCTTGTCCTGTGTTGGCATTTAACCAAGTAAAGGTTCCAAACTCCGGTTGGGTTAAAAGAGAATAGATTCTTTGTCCCGGAGGTAGTTGATCGTTTATACCTAGGGTTAGAATCAGCGGTCCGTCGTCATCAACATTATATTCGTCATTGAATGCCTGACCAAAACAAACTGCATTTACCAGCACGGCCATAAGCACCAGCGAGTGCTGTGCGATTTTATGAATCGATGAGAGTATCGTCGAGAATTGCATACAGGCCCTTAGTTTCCACAAAGATACACAAAATGTAGATGAAATTACATATTTCTTCTATAAATCATTTAATCGATGTGCGATATCTCCTTGCTTATCAATAAAAAAGGCCGGCAAAGCGCCGGCCTTTTCAAACTATATGGGTTGTCTTACAGGGATAAGATTTTGAATTCTGTTCTGCGGTTGACCTCGTGTTCTTTTTCGTCGCACTTCGCACCGTTCTTACACTTGTTGAGCAATTCCTTCTCGCCGTATCCTTTTGCCACAATGCGCTTGCTGTCGATGCCCTTGCCGATGATGTACAAGGCAGCACTATTCGCACGGTCATCGGACAGCTTCAGGTTGAAGTTGTCGTTACCACGTGAGTCCGTATGCGAACGCAACTCGATGCGCATGTTGGGATACTTGTTCAGGATCACCACGATCTTATCGAGTTCAAGCGCTGCATCGGGACGGATATCGAACTTCTTGTAGTCGTAGTAGATATTCTCGATCTCGATAACGTCGTTCTTGCAGAGTAGGGGAATGTCCATGGTGATGGTCTTCGTACCTACGATGCCTTTAGTGTTGAAGGCTTCCACGGGCTCACCGCAATCGGTCTTTTTGGTGCGCACTTCATAGTCCACATCGATGTCGAGTTTTTCGAAACGGTATTTACCGGAAGCATCGGTAGTTGCTGTTTTGGTTTCGCCTGACTTTTTATTGACCAACGTAACTGTCAAGTTAGGCGCGGCAGTTTTGTCATCGGCGTTGAAGACACGACCTTCCACGTGCGCAATGCTATCGGGAATGCGCTTCACTTTAAGACTTGCGGATGCGCTGCCCGAGCTGGCGGCCAATTGCGAGCTGCTCAGGGTTGTGCGCGCCTCTTTGTATTTCTCTCGTGTGGCGATGAACTCGTAATTGCGAGAAGCATTCAAGCAACGGCTAATGACACCGGTATCATCCGTGAGGATGTTTCCTAAGTCTTCACCATTTTCTACGATTTTCACTGATACACCGCTCAGCGGTTTACCGGTTTCCTCGTCCACTACACTGATATTGGTATTGGTGCAAAGCTTTTCATAGAAATACAGGTCATCGTTTAAGCCTTGTCCACTGCGGTTGCTGGTGAAGTAACCGGTCTTGCTCTCGTTGTTAAACGTAAAGGCGAAGTCATCATCCGATGAGTTGATGTCGGCACCGAGATTTTCAGGATTTCCCCAAGCACCTTTCATGTTTTCAGCCATGTAGACATCTAAGCCGCCTAAGCCGGGTAGACCGTTCGAGGCGTAATACAGAATGCCTTCTGTAGTAATGAACGGATAGACATCATTGCCGGGAGAGTTGATGCGGTTACCCAAATTTTCAGGTGTTGACCAGGTGTTGCCATTCCAGGTAGATTTCCATAGGTCCATTCCTCCGCTTCCGCCGGGCATATCTGATGAGAAGTACAACGTATTTCCATCGGCTGATAAAGAAGGATGTGCGCATGAATAATTCGCACTGTTGAAAGGCATGGCAACCTCTAATCCCCAGCCACTTTCGCCCATAATCGATGAGAAAAGTTGCAAGCGCACCATGCCTTGGTCATCCTTAGCAGGTTTGCCTTCTGCTGCGCTGCTGCGGGTGATAATCATTACGCTGCCATCTGCTTTGAACGACATCGGACCTGCATGGTAATCGCTGCGAACATTTGTGGCAAAGGCTGTTGCGGGATCAAAGGAGGCACCGGTTCCCTTCGCGAAGTATGGTGAATAGAATGGTCGGTCAGTGCTAGTGGTCACCATCTTTTTATTGCTAATCGCACCGCGGTCACTCACAAATACAATCCCTTCTTTGTAGGGTACAGCACAGATGTCAGAGGCGCCCGTATTGCGGTTGATTGTTTTAACGTTGTAGGTTCCCTGTTTGATGAGGTAATCGTCCATGCGGCTCATGCTGCTTTCTAGTTGAGTCAAGCGCGGATCACCTGCGTAGGCCGTTTTAAACTTCTGAACCTGTTCCTTGGCCACCGTATATTTCTGATTTTGCATCAGTGCCAGGATGTAGAAGTAGTGTTCATTGGAGCTGCTTGCACCTGATCCTACCACTTTGCCAAAGGCACGCTCTGCATTGCGAGCATCGTTGAGATTGCGATAGCATACTCCGAGCTTACCCCAAACCGCCATGTCAGACGAATCCTTTTTGAGCGCTTGCTCATAGTAGCCTGCAGCCTGCTTGAAGGCCATGCGATCATAGGCTTTGTTGCCTTGTGAAAGTTGGGCTTGCACAACGCCTTGCATCACCAGAAGCGTAAATGCTACAAATAGAAGTTTCATTGTTTTCATCATGTCCGATTTTAGAAGTAACGGGGAGAAACCATTTTGTCCTTGGAATAATTCAAGTCGTAGCCCAGCATGATTTCATGCGAACCGGTGTTATAGTCCTGCAACATGGATAGGGTATAGTCGTAGCTGTAACCAATGCGCAGTTGCTTATTGATGTAAGCACCCAACATCATATTGATGGCATCACCCGAACGATATCCCAAGCCTGCCCAAATCATATCGTTAAACAATACGTTGGCGTTTACATCGAGCTGCGCCGGAGCACCTTTTACCACTTTCATCATTGCATTTGGACGAACCTTGATGGCATTGTTGACGCTAATCACGCCGCCGCCCGTGAGGTAATAGTGGAAGTAATCCAGGTTGAAGGAGTTTTGAACTTCAGTGCTTCCTGTAGAAACATCCAGACGATTATAGATCAAACGGGGAATGGACAAACCACCATACCAGGTTTTGGTGCTGTAGTACATCCCGAATCCGAGGTTAGGAGCTGTGCGCTTTCCAGAGTTCATCATGAATTGCTGGTCATTTTGCAAATTCAGCTCACCTAGGTTTTCACTCAGGCTTACCAGACCTGCCTGCAGACCGAACGACAGTGTGGCGTTGGCTAAGGCCAGACGATAGGCACCATTGAGGCTTACTCCGGTGCGTTGACTTACCCCGATTTTTTCATTGACGAAGTTTATTCCGGCGCCAAGCTTACCACCCATCAAGGGTGAATGAACGGTACCTGTGATGGTGCTTGGTGCTCCATCAAGACCAACCCATTGTTGGCGGTAGAGGAGGGTGCCTGATAGGCATTCACGCGACCCTGCATAACCGGGATTCAGGGCCATTTCATTAAACATGTATTGGGTGAAGTTCGGATCAAACTGTGCAGTGCCCACAAAACATGTCAGCATACCGATCAGTATCAGGCAGCTTTTTTGGATGTTCACGATGTTTTTCATGTCCTTTTTCTATTTAATACATGTTATTGATTGTTCGAATATTTGATTACGATGAAACCGGATAGTTTCGACTCAGCCTTCGCAGGATCAATAGCTGATGGTCCGGATTCAATGGTGTAGAAGTAGGTTCCTTCAGGAACTTTTGTAGCACCTACAGTGTTGTCTTCTTCTGTATTACCGTTCCACTCTGCCGAGCTGCTGTAGCCGCTCTTCTCATACACAACGTTACCCCAGCGATTGAAGATGGTCACTTTGTTCTGCGGATAAGCATCGATATTCTCAATGTGAAGTGTCTCGTTCACATTATCACCATTCGGCGAGAAACCGGTAGCTACTGTGATGTCATCGTCACCCACAGGCACTACAATGATGGTCACTGTCGCACTTACACAGAAGCCGCTGGCGTCGCACGCTTGATAGGTGAATTCATCAAAACCATTATAGTCCGTGTTTGGTGTGTAAGTGAATGTGCCATCAGGGTTCAGTGTCAATGTTCCGTTGTTCGTTCCATTGGTTACGGTGTAGGTGAACCCGTCGGTGTTCGTGTCATTTTCACTTACATCACCGGTCAGGACTTCATCTTCGTTCACCGTGTATTGATCGTTCTCCGCAGCAGCTTCTTGTGTATCAATCACTGTGATGGTCACCACTGCGGTTGATGTTCCGCCGTTGCCGTCGGTAACTGTATACACAAAGCTATCTGTTCCGAAGAAGTCAGCGTTCGGTGTATAGGTGAATGTTCCGTCAGGGTTCATCACCACCGTTCCGTTGCTTGGGTCAGTGGTTACATCGTAGGTCAAACCATCGTTGTCATAATCCACGTCATTGACTGAAACATCGCCATCAAGAGCGTTATCTTCATTGGTGGTGTAGTTGTCATCAATCGCAATTGGATCGTCATTGACAGGAACGATGGTGATCGTAACTGTTACTGTTCCGCAGTTACCATTGTCATCGCAAGCGGTATACTCAAACGTATCTGTTCCGTTGTAATCCGGATCAGGGGTGTAAGTGAATGTACCGTCGTTGTTCATGATAACAGTTCCATGTTCGGTATCGATAGTTCCTGTTGGCGAGTAAGTTAGAACATCACCATCGGCATCGGTATCATTCGCTGAAACATCACCATTGAGCAAGTCATCTTCGTTCACCGTAAAGTTGTCTGCGACAATTGTCGGAGTGGTGTTCAGATCGATAACGGTGATTACAACGATTGCTGTATCGCAGAAATCAGGATCACATACAACGTATTCGAAGAAGTCGGTTCCGATAAATCCGGTGTTTGGCAGATAGGTGAATGTTCCGTCTTCGTTCAAAGTGAGCACACCATTCGCAACATCAACAACTGTGTTGTAGGTGAGTGTCTCACCGTCGATGTCGATATCGTTGGTTGACGCATCACCAGACAATTCTGTGTTTTGAAGTGTTTCAAAATTGTCATCCACCGCAATAAGTCCATCATTGATTTGAGCCACATCAATAGTCACAACAGCAGTATCACAACCGGAGTTGTCGCAAGCGCTGTAAGTGAATGTGTCAGGACCATAGAAGTTTGCATTAGGAGTATAGGTGAATGTTCCGTCAGCATTGAATGTCAATGTTCCGTTCACAACGTTATCAATCAAGGTGAATGTGATAGGATCATTCTCAGGGTCGAAGTCGTTGGCTGCAACAGTGTTTGAAACAACGTCATCTTCTTCAGCGGCAACGAAGTCATCCACAGCTGTTGGCGCATCGTTGATTGGAAGAATGTTGATGAACACGTTTACATAGTCGCAAACACCGGCAGGGTCGCAAACTGAGTAGCTGAATTCGTCTGTGCCACTGTATTCAGTATCGGGAGTGTAGGTGAAGCTACCATCCGCATTGAATTGCAGTGTGCCATTTGCAGGTGCTGACGTTACAGCGAATGTCAATACATCGCCATCAGCATCTGTATCGTTGTCACCCACGTTGGCATTCAATACTTCGTCTTCATCGATGGTGTAGTTATCGTCAACACCAATTGGACTTGCATTGGCCGGTACAACCGAGATGTTCACCGTTGCTGTATCGCAAAGGAATGTCCAGTCACACAAAATATAAGTGAAAGAATCAGGTCCGAGATAGTCAGCGTTTGGAGTGTACGTGTAGGTTCCGTCTTCATTGAAGATCAATGTTCCATTGCTTACATCGGTGTCAAGCGTATAGGTAACAGGATCCTCATCGGTTTCAATATCATTAAATCCGGCATCACCAGTATACGTTTCGTTGATCGTGACGTTTACGAAATCATCAATCGCTTCCGGGGCAGTATTGACCGGGAATACGTTGATGGTCAACGTCGCCTGATCGCATACGAATTGTGGATCACACGCCTGGTATACAACGATGACTGTTCCATAGAAGTTCGGGTTAGGAACGAAGGTGAATGTTCCGTCTTCGTTCATGGTAAGTTCACCATCGGTTGTGTTAGAGACCAGTGAGAAGGAAAGTGCTTCGCCATCAGGTTCGCTATCATTCGAAGCGACCGTATTGTTAAGCGTTTCATTTTCCAGGATGTTGAAAATGTCATTCTGCGCCACCGGTGGGTTACTTGGAAGTTCTACGTTGATGTACACTGTTGCGACAGGGCAGTAACCGAGCGTGTTACAAGCGAAGTAGGTGAGTGAGTCAAGACCGAAGAAGTCTGCATCCGGAGTGTAAACCAATGTGCCATTAGCCAACAAGTTTGCTGTACCGTTTGCAGGACCTACGCTGATGAAAGCGCTCAATGCAAGACCTTCAGGGTTTAAATCGTTAGTCAGAACGTTGCTGATGATTTGCGTGTTGATCGGCGTTGAAAGTGTATCGTTCACGGCGACGTGTGGATCGATTACCTGAACCACAGTGATTGTCACAGTAGCATTATCGCATTCACCGAGTGGATCACAAGCGGTGTAAGTGAAGCTATCCGTTCCGAAGAATTCCGCATTTGGCGTATAGCTGAACGTTCCATCTACGGTGAAGATCAACGAACCGTTTGTCGTAGACTGGTTTAGCGTATAGGCGATGACATCACCGTCAGGATCGCTGTCATTGTCACCTACGTTACCGTTGAGCACGACATCTTCATCTGTAGTGTAGGTATCATCATCTGCTACAGGAGGATCGTTTGGTATTTGTACGTCAATTGTAACAGTGGCTGTATCGCAACCATCCGCATCGCAGAGCGAATAGGTGAAGCTGTCGAAACCGAGGTAATCCGCAGCCGGGAGATACGTGAAGTTACCATCCGCTGTGAGCACAAGTGATCCAACGGTCACATCATCAACCAGTGTTACTGTAAGAGCATCGCCATCACCTTCGATATCGTTAGTGGTGACGTTAGAGCCGAATTGCGTGTTCTGATCTGTTTCAAACAAGTCGTCTACTGCTACAGGAACATCGGTAACGGGAGTTATGGATATGGTGACAGTAGCATTATCGCAGATTGGTGTTGGGTCGCACGCGTTATATGTGAATGAGTCATTGCCATTATAGTTTGCATCAGGCGTATAAGTAAATGTACCATCGCTGTTGAGCACTACTGTTCCGTTTACAGGTTGAGACACGATTACGAATGTCAACGGGCTTCCGTCAGGTTCAACATCGTTCGTCCCTACGTTACCACTCACGGCAACATCCTCTTCAGTTGTGAAGCTATCGTTATTGGCAACAGGTGGAGCAGATTCAGTCACTACAATGCTAACGACAGCATTATCACAGAAGCCAACGCCGCCGCATACGGTATAGGTGAACTGATCATTACCCAGGTATCCGGGGTTCGGGTTATACGTGAATGAACCATCACTATTGAAGTCCAGCGTACCGTTGGTCACACTGGTGCCAAGTGTAAATGTCAATGGCACCTGGTCT
The DNA here is from genome assembly GCA_046304755.1 of Flavobacteriales bacterium. GTDB lineage: Bacteria > Bacteroidota > Bacteroidia > Flavobacteriales_D > Sanyastnellaceae > JAIBBG01. The sequence goes on along the minus strand of JBKCDO010000132.1, from coordinate 6,382 downwards.
GTATTCAAGTCATTATCTCCCACGTTAGCATCGAGTTGTCCGTTAACCACTACAGCATAATTGTCAAAACCGGCGAATGGAGCGTCAGGAGTATTCGAAACATTAATGGTCAGCAAGCTGAAGTCACACACTGAACCTTCGCACACCTGGTAAGTGATTTCTTCTACACCAAAGAAGTTTGCATTCGGTGTATAAGTAAAGCTACCGTTTGGTTGCATTACGATGATACCATTGTCAGGTTGAGCAGGAACAGAGTACACAAAACCTGCGTTGGTCAAGAACAATTCGACCACCGTATTGGTAATAGGCGTTTCTTCCTGAGTGCTGTAGGTGTCATCAAGGTCACACTGTACTTCAGCCGTGAAAGGCGATGGGCTACATGGATTCAATGGGTCGCTGCCTTGGCCGACCTCTACTCCGTCTGTGATGTTATCGTTGTCAGTATCGGCGTCGTTGGGATCGGTTCCAAGTGTATCCTCCTCATCGTTAGTTAGACCATCACCGTCGCAGTCGGCATCACCGGTTGTTTGTGGGCTACAGGCATTCGTTGGATCACTTCCATTATTTACCTCGTCGCCGTCGGTGAATCCGTCGTCATCCGTATCGGAATCGTTATTGTCAGTTCCCGCTGCCGTTTCGCCATTGTTATCTAGGCCATCGTTATCACAGTCTGCTGTTCCAACGGCATTGATATTCGGATCACAGCCGTCCAAAGGATTCGTGCCATTGGTGATTTCAGTTCCGTCATTAATTCCATCTTCATCGGTATCACTATTGCCGGGATCAGTGCCTGCAGCACCTTCTTCTGTGCTGGTCAATCCGTCGTTGTCACAGTCTGCATCAGCAATGGCGCCGGCATTCGGATCGCAACCATTTGATGGATCGCTTCCGCCGGCTGTTTCTTCTTCGTTCGTCAAACCGTCATTATCGCAGTCTGCTGTTGGATTGGAGAGACAGTTACCTACATCAATGGTGACTGTAGCCTCTTCGCATACTGCAGTAGCGTCACAGATTTGATATACGAATGAATCAACACCCTGGAAGTCTGTTGCCGGGGTGTAATCTACTGTGTCATCAGTCGGATCATTTGGTGTACCGTTGTCGTTTACCAAAGCATTGCCGCCGGCAGGAACGATAATCGTGATGGCTCCTGTTGCAGGTCCATTCGGACCGAAATCATCATTGGCGAGCACGGCAATGTTGAGTGGCGTATTGAGCGGAGTTGAAGTATTATCATCAACCGCAACCGGTCCTTGACAAGGTCCGCTGTTTGGATCGCATGGGTCGAGCGGATCTGTTCCACCGTTGACCTCTGTTCCGTCGTTGATACCGTCGCCATCCGTGTCAGGATTGTTGTTGTCGGTACCTGCTGCTATTTCGCCATCATTATCTAATCCATCGTTATCGCAGTCATTTGTTCCAACTGCACCTGCATTCGGATCGCAGGGGTCAAGCGGATTAGAACCTTCGTTTACTTCAGCGCCATCGAGCAATCCATCACCATCAGTATCCGGGTTTGCCGGATCGGTTCCGCTGAATTCTTCACCGTCATTGTCTAAGCCATCTTCGTCACAATCGTTGGTGCCGATAAGACCGGCGTCAGGCGAACAAGAATTAAGTGGATCACTTCCATTCAACACTTCTTCTCCATCTACGATGCCATCGAAGTCGGTATCAGGGTTATTGTTGTCGGTACCTGCTAACAACTCCCCGTTGTTGTCCAGTAAGTCATTGTCACAGTCAGCAGTGCCTACGGCGTTGATATCCGGATCGCAAGGATTCAATGGATCGGTTGCAAAATCAACTTCTTCCCCATCACCCAAGCCGTCGCCGTCTGTGTCACCGTTGTTTGGGTCAGTGCCGGCAAGCGTTTCCTCATCATTAGTCAAGCCATCTAAATCACAGTCGTCTGTTCCTACGCCTGTGCTTACAGGATCGCAGGCGTTCAATGGATTCGTTCCATTGTCTACCTCATTGCCGTCATTGAATCCATCGTTGTCGGTATCAGGGTTTGTATTGTCAGTTCCATTAGCGGCTTCTTCTTCGTTGGTCAAGCCATCATTGTCACAATCAGCGGTTGGAATTGCACCGAAATCGGGGTCACAGCCATCTGTTGGATTGCTCGCATTATCAACCTCAGTTCCGTCAAGAATGCCATCGCCGTCTGTATCAGGATTATTTGGATCAGTTCCATTAAACGTTTCTTCATCATTGATAAGACCGTCTTCATCACAATCGTTCGTGCCAAGGGCTGTAGTCAGTGGTGAGCAAGTGTTCAAAGGATCACTGCCGTTCAGTACTTCTTCACCATCAACGAATCCGTCACCATCGGTATCCGGATTGTTGTTATCCGTGCCGGCAAGTTCCTCACCTGCATTGTCGAGTAAGTCATTATCGCAGTCTGCTGTCGCAACAGCGCTAATATTCGGATCGCAAGGGTCTAAAGGATTGGTACCAAAGTTTACCTCTTCGCCATCGTTTTCCCCGTCATTATCCGTGTCAGCATCGTTAGGATCAGTTCCTATCAGCGTTTCTTCATCGTTGGTCAACCCATCGATATCGCAGTCATCAGTTCCCAAGCCTGAGTTGATTGGATCGCAGAAATTGATCGGGTTGGTGCCATTATCAACTTCGTCACCATCAGAGATGCCATCTCCGTCGGTATCTGGGTTACCCGGGTCTGTGCCCGCGTCAGCTTCTTCATCGCTGGTTAATCCGTCATTGTCACAGTCGTTTGTTGCAAGGCCTCCTGCGTTTGGTTCGCAGGGGTCAATTGGATTGGATCCATTATCCACTTCAGTGCCGTCATTCACACCATCACCGTCCGTATCGGGGTTTGCCGGGTCTGTTCCATTGAATGTTTCGCCGTCATTATCCAAGCCGTCGTTATCGCAGTCGTTTGTTCCCAATACCAATGGATCGGGTGAACAAGGACTGAGTGGGTCACTACCGGCTAGTACTTCATCGCCATCGACGAAGCCATCACCGTCTGTATCAGGGATGGTATTGTTTGTACCGGCCAGAGCCTCACCGTCATTGTCTAGATTGTCGCCATCACAATCGGCATTGCCCACAGCTCCGAAGTTCGGGCTGCAAGGATCTGTTGGTACACTTCCGTTGTTTACCTCGTCACCATCAGTCAATCCGTCGCCATCAGAATCCGGATTGGTATTGTCAGTACCGTTGGCTAATTCCCCGTCATTGTCCAAGCCGTCATTATCACAGTCATTACTGCCCAAAGCATTTGGATTCGGGTCGCATGGGTTGTTCGGGTCTGAGCCTTGCGCAATTTCATCCACGTTGGTGATACCATCACCGTCGGTGTCTGCTGTAAGGGAAATCACACTAATGACAACTTGTGCAGTGTCACAAGCATTCGCATCGCAAACAACATACTGGAAAGTATCGAGACCGATGAAATCGGTGTTAGCGATATAACTGTAGTTGCCATCAGCCTCAGCAACGAGTGTTCCGTTGGTTGTGGAGGTTAGAATGCTATACGAAAGGATATCACCTTCAGCGTCGATGGTGAATGCGCTCAGTGAACCGGAGAACTGTGTTTCATTATCGATTTCAATAAAGCCATCGTTAGCAACAGGCGGCAAATTGATTTCGAGGATGGTGATCGTGACGGTCGCGGTATCGCAGTTGCCATCGTTATCACACGCACTATAGGTGAAGGTTTCAACCCCAAACCAGCCTGCTTGTGGTGTGTAGGTAAATGAACCATCAGCATCCAAATTCAACGTGCCGATAATGACATTATCAACCAGGGCTGCAGACAATGTGTCTCCATCGAGGTCAGTATCATTGCTCAATACGTTGCCACTAACCAATTCATCTTCGTTTGCTGTATAGCTATCGTCATTCGCCGTTGGTGATGTAGGCAATGCAACAACAGTCACAGTGATGGTTGCGCTATTAGAAGTAGCACCTTCATTATCGTTTACCGTGTAATTGATAAAGGAAATGCCATCAAAGTCGGCAATTGGAGTGAAGGTGACATCTCCCGTAACGAGATCAACAGACCAATCTCCTTCGGCCGTGAAAAATAGTGTTTGTTGACCGGGGGTATTGGGGTCCAAGTCAATCGTTGCGATGTCAATCGTTCCATCTTCATCGGTATCATTAGCCGTTATGGTGAATACGGTAGCAGGGAAACCGGTTGTGGTGGCTCCTGTGTCGTCAATGGCTACAGGTGCTATGTTAGGACAAGGCAAATCAGATGACGGCGTTGTGTGCAGCACATCCAGCGTTTGGTTTGTCAAATCGCCCGGCGTTACGGCTAAGATTACAGTTGCCGATGTTCCATTGCGATAAGGGTATTTTATGCGCACATAAACCGTTGAATCAGGGTTGATATTTCCCAAATGAAGGATGGGATTACCAAAGGTTCCATAGCCTTCTCCGCCGGCAACACTGACTTTATTGGAGATACCTTCGAATGCACAGTTGATGAGTTCAGCTGTTGCGCCGTGAGCGATAGCACTGTTGCCTCCGCCGAGGTCCCAGCGCGCGTTAATCTTAAGGTAGTTAGTGTTGTTGAGGTTGTTCTGCCAAAGTTGATTGGCCCCGTTATCCATACTAACGTATAAGTCAAGGTCACCATCATTGTCGTAGTCAATGAAGGATACGCCATTGGCATCGCCCGCCGGATTGATGCCATAGTTAGTAGGTGAAGATGGACGGGAAAAAGTCAGTGCAGATGGATTCTCATTGATGAACAGGAATCCTGTCGTGAATACGTTGGCCAGATAAAGATCGATATCTCCGTCGTTGTCGATGTCGCCAGCTGTAACACCATCAATATTACCTACTGCAAGATTTAACCCTGCTGAAGCACCGGGTTCGCCCGTAGCGGTGAGCACGCCATTGTCGTTGCGCCAAATCTGGTTGGTGCCGTTGTCTGTCCAGAATAAGTCCAGATCACCATCATTATCAAAGTCAGCCCATAGCACACCACCTTTATTGTTATTGACAGCATTTTGATCAAAGTCGTCTTCTGTAAATGTGCCATTGCCGTTGTTAACGAAAACGTCTCCTGAAGATTGACGACGAAAGCAGATGTCAACATAACCATCACCATTGAAGTCACCGGCTGCTGCATAGTCACCGGTGGTGCCTCCTGTGGGCAGGCCTGTGAAGTTGTTATTAATAAGGTTGAATTGACCGGCGCCATTATTCGATAGCACGTCAATACCAAAGGAATTGTTGTCGACAATCATATCCACGTCACCGTCATTGTCGTAATCCACCAGCACAATACCTTCTGCATTGATACCTCCGGTGATGGATAGAATCACCTGGTTAGGGTTTTGCGAAGTATCGCCAAAGCTGTAGGCAGGAGTAGCTGATGCTCCTTGATTCAACCAAACCTCAATGCGGTTGAAGGTGTTGACAATGAAGTCTGTGTAACCGTCATTATTGAAGTCACCGGCCAGTGCGGAACGCTCTTTCACGGTAGCCGATAAGCCGGCCGCATGAGTGGAAGTGACGTCCGTAAAGGAAGTTGCCGTATTTGAAAAATACAGCACGCTGCCTGTTGAGGTGTTCTCGGTGTTCACCAGGAGATCCAAGTAGCCGTCGTTGTTAAAATCGGCCCAGCATACCCCGGCATCTTTAGCGCCGGTGGTTGCAATGCCTAAGTCGCCGGCTACGTTGGTGAAACTTTGAGTGAAACCGTTGATGGAAGTCAACGTGAGAAGCATCCACAGCACGAATGCATTTAGCAATGAGGTTTTCATGTAGAAATTTGCTTTAATTTCTGATGTTGGTTGAGGTTTAAGCAGATCACACCGATCCACTACACTTTGTCATTTCCAAATGAAAAGCATTAAACAGGAATTTGGGATGACTGAAATCCAATGTGCTAACAGTCGACTGTTTATTCGGTGATTGAAGGTGCTAATTCATTCAAAATGCGTTGAATGGTGGATTAAATCCTACTTTCGTATCTATGTCTGACAACAAATCAATGAGTTCATCGATTTCGCTGCATCAAGCACAAACGATTGTCGATGAATGGATCAAAACAACAGGTGTTCGGTATTTTAACGAGTTGACGAACATGGCGATCCTATCCGAAGAGGTGGGTGAGGTTGCGCGCATCATTGCCAGGCGCTATGGCGAACAAAGTGAAAAGGAATCTGACCGTGATAAGGAACTTGGCGATGAATTGGCTGATGTGCTTTGGGTAGTGATTTGTTTGGCCAATCAAACCGGAGTGAACTTGGAAGAAGTCTTCCTGCGCAACATGCAGAAGAAAAGCGAGCGCGACGCAACACGCCATCTGAACAATCCGAAACTACAGCCTTAGTATTTTTCGAGTTGCGGTTCGACAACTTCAATCCAACCGATGATGCCGCCTTCCAAACTCAACACA
>JBKCDO010000131.1:0-8372 GCA_046304755.1 Flavobacteriales bacterium | reverse complement strand
TGTAGCGAATTTTCTCGCATAGTGCCATCAAACCACTCCACGACTATGAAACGTCAGCTACTACTCTTGGCTTTTGCATGCTGCAGCCTTTTGGCCCACACACAAAACGATTTGCACGGCACAATTGATCCGCATGAAGTACGCTTAACTCAAGCGAAACCTTACAACCTGCACACTCAGCAATTACTGCGCGAACAACCTGCATGGAAAAACTTCGTGCAATCGCACGGCACCTGGTATGCTCATTTCAATGAAACCAGTGGTATGCCTCACCGAGCGTACGGTCAGCCACTTTCGTTAGCCGGCAACAGCGCTCAGGAGAAGGCCATGAACTTCGCTCAGAGCGCGCTTCAGGCTTTTCAAATCAACACCAACGATTTAGTGAGCGCCGGAAAAAGTTTCGAAGGAAAAAACACATACGTCAATTTCCGCCAACACTATGAGGGTCTTGAAGTGATGGGAAGTCGCTACACGGCGAAATTCCACGATGGACAGCTCATCATGTTCGGCTGTGATGTGTACCCGAATATCACGTTGAACACGGTTCCATCCTATACGTCGGAGCAATCCTTACAACTAGCCACTTCCGGCATTACCAATACCCTTGTAAGCGCAACCGCCTCCTCAGCACTGAAGGTGTTACCCGTGCCCGGAACGAATGGCTACAGTTTCCATCTCGTGTACGATGTGCTGGTGAAAACCATCAGTACAGAAAACATCCCGGCGAATTATCAAACGCTGGTCGATGCCCATACAGGTGTTGTCCTCTATCGTCAAAACCGCGTGAAGCACAGCGGACCGATAAAGCCCAAAAATTGCGGTCATAGCCATCCCAAAGCATCAGCAACTCGCATGCTCGAAGTATCGGCTACCGTGACAGGGACTGTGCAGGAACTTACACCTAATGACCCGCTGGTGACGCAGGACTTGGAGAACATCTACGTGACAGTGGCCAATGTTGACTATACTGCCGATCAAGACGGAAACGTGGTGTTACCGGTAAATCCCGGATCAACCGCCACCGTGCGCCTGATGGGTCCTTGGAGTCGCATTTACACCGCTGATGTTACACCGAGCCTCACCTATTCACTCGTCGATGGGCCCAACGCCATCAGCATGGACGGAGCGGCCAATGTAAAAGAACTCTCCGCTTACCGCAGTGTGCAACGCATCCATGACTGGCACAAGCAATGGATGATTGGTTTTGATGGCATGGACTTCCAGTTGCCCACGAACATTGACGTCACCGGTGGAACGTGCAATGCATTTTACGATGGTGCTTCGATTAACTTCTATGACATCGGCGGCGGCTGCAATGCAACTTCCTTGATTGCCGATGTTTGTTATCATGAATATGGCCATGGCATCAACGACAATTACTATCAGTCACAAGGTTCGTTCTTTATGAATGGTGCAATTGGCGAGGGTTATGCGGATTTCTGGGCTATTTCTGCGACGAACAATCCTATTCTCGGAGCAGGATTCAACACAGATAATTTAGATCCGATTCGTCGTTACGATGAAGACCCCAAAGTGTATCCTACAGACTTAGTTGGCGAAGTACATGCCGATGGAGAAATCATCATGGGTGCATGGTGGGATTCGCATCTGCTGATGGGCGCGGACTGGAACGTGACTATGCCATTGTTTGTAGAGACCTATGCGGGTTTACAAGCCGAAGCATTCGACGGTAATGAAGGCGAAGCATTCACCGACGTATTAATTGACTTGCTTCAAGCAGACGATGATGACGGTGATTTGACCAACGGCACGCCTCACGGAAACGCCATCGTGGAGGGATTTTATATTCACGGAATCACGCTGATCTCGAACGCACAGATTGATTTCGTTGCGATTCCATTTTTGAATGCCAACGTAAATCTGGATCTCGATGTTGACCTCGCGCTGGATTTCCCATACACCTCGTATTTGCAAGATGTCACCTGTCATTATAAGATTAACGATGGCAATTGGACAGAAGCACCCATGACAGGCGATGGCTCAGGCATTTACGAGTTCACCATCGACGGTCAAGCCCCCGGTAGCATCATTGCCTATTACTTCGGAGCGCATGATTTAAACGGAAGCATATCGGCTGTAAAGCCCATTGGTGCTCATTTGAATCCATTCCCAAATCTGCCTTATTACACGCTTGTAGGCGTGCAGGAAATTGGCTTACACGACAGTGATGACAATGCAGATTTTGGCAACTGGTCGTTAGGTATTCCCGGTGACAATGCCACTACGGGTGAGTGGGAAGAAGATGTACCGATGGGTTCTTATACGGTTGATGTGGCACCGGGAACTGTCGTTGCCGTTGACACTCAGCACACACCGGGTGGTGAATTTTGCTTCCTCACCGGCAATGCATCGAGCGAATCTGCCGGCATCGGAGAAAACGATGTGGACGCCGGAAAAACGACGCTTCAATCCCCTATCATCGATATGTCGGGACTCACAGAGCCGATTGTTGCTTACTGGCGTTATTACACGAACAACCCTCCGGGTGGTGCGAATCCCGGTGCCGACTGGTGGCAGGTGCGCATGAGTAATGACGGCGGTCAAAACTGGATGTACGTTGAGGATAATCAAACAGCCGATATGAGTTGGCGCAGAAACGCCATCCGAGTGGCGGACTGGATGGAACCAACTTCACAGATGCGCTTCCAGTTTATTGCCAGCGATAGCACACGCCTCGGACAAAACCTCGATGGTGGTTCGCTGATTGAGGCGGCTGTCGATGACTTTGTAGTGTATGATCGCATGATTGTAAATGTGGATGAAGAACAGGATTTCGCTTCGGTGATTTCCATTTACCCCAACCCGGCGAGCGATTTCATTCGCGTGCGCAGCGAAATGCCTCTTTTACACAATGCGATGATTCAACTAATCTCATCAACGGGACAGATTGTTTATTCGAAAAAACTGGGCGACATTCCATTTGGAAGAACGATGAGCATTGAAACTTCTCACCTCGCTGCGGGCAGCTATACGATGCAGCTCATGAGCGACGAGGCGAGCGAGTCGCGTGTAGTTGTTATTGAGTAAAGAGGTGAAATAGTGAAATAGTGAAATGGTAAGGCTCCACCCTTTCCATTTCACTATTTCACCACTTCACCATTTCACTTTCCCAGCGGCTCCAATCCATCACCCTTCAATCTTCTGCGGGGCATCACACGAGAGACCGCAGCAATAATTTCTTCCGATAATAACTCGCGCACCTGCTTCTTTACGAAATGTCGATGAACAACAAGTCCTATTGTCCTATACGGTTCTTGTCTCGAAAATCGACTTACTCTATTCAAGTCTCGAACAGGCATCTCAACAGTAGCCAAATAAGGTAACAGTGTTGCTGCTCTATTCGCCTTGACGAATCGAAGCAGGCTATCTATTGAGCCGGCTTTGAACTCAAAATTCAAGCGATTTCCAATAGGCTTACGCTTCACATCACAAAACTGAACTACTTGCGCACGCATGCAATGCCCTTCCTCCAGGAGAACGATGTTGCGCATATCCAATTTCTCTGCGGTAACGCTCTTGGGTTGTTTCAAGCCGGCATCATAAAATACAAACGGTTCATCATAAAGCTTAAACTCTAGAAGATCACCATCGTGAAGGGGCGTTGAAACAATCCCGATATCCAAATCACGCGATTTTAATTGCCGCATGATTTCGGCAGTTGTCAATTCACGGATGCGAATTTTTAACAACGGGAACTTTTGCGCAAATCCTTGCAGAAACAATGGCAAGAGGAATGGTGCTATGGTAGGTATGACCGCCATTTTCAATTCACCTTTCACCTCTCCGCGAAGCTCCTTCGACAATTCATGCAATTGCTGAATCTCCCTCAAGATAACGCGCACATGTTCGACAATCGGAAGTCCCTCGTTTGTTATGACAAGAGGTTTTTTCTTGCGATCAAAAATGACTACTCCCACTTCAGACTCAAGCTTGGCAATCATAGTGCTCAAGGTTGACTGCGTTACAAAACATCGCTCTGCTGCACTTTCAAAATGACGCGTCTCAGCAAGCGCGATGACATATTCCATTTGTTGAATATTCATTGACTAAATCGATAAGGACATCGAAAATATAGTTTTTATCAATATCATCGAACAATCTAGCTTTGATCATGTTTTAAAAAAAAGAACATTAAGAATTTACACCCATGAAAAAACTCTTCTTTCTAATCTCATTTGCAATGTCACAAATCGCGCTCGCTCAGCCCCATTCAGGAAGCATTGAGCAATGTCCCTTTCATGCAACAGCTGTCACACCGGCAGCCGTATCCGGAAACGGCCAAAGCGTTGAAGACTGGTGGCCGAACCGATTGAATCTTGACATCCTGCGTCAGAATTCATCGTTGTCGGATCCTATGGGACCAACCTATAGCTACGAGGCGGCCTTCAAGAGCCTTGATTATGCGGCCCTGAAGAAAGACCTTACCACTGTGATGACACAATCACAGGATTGGTGGCCCGCAGACTTTGGAAACTATGGTCCGCTGTTCGTGCGCATGGCATGGCACAGCGCGGGTACTTACCGCACCGGTGATGGCCGTGGCGGTACGCGCGCAGGGATGGAACGTTTTGCTCCACAAAACAGTTGGCCGGATAACGCCAACCTCGACAAAGCCCGTCGACTTCTGTGGCCTATCAAACAGAAATACGGAAGTAAAATCTCCTGGGCTGATTTGATGATTCTCGCAGGCAATGTGGCCCTTGAATCGATGGGCTTCAAAACCTTTGGATTTGCAGGAGGACGTGTTGATGTGTGGGAACCGGAGAACCATGTGTATTGGGGGCCGGAGAAAAAGTGGCTCGCCGACGAGCGTTATGCCGATGGCCGCAAATTGGAAAACCCACTCGCCGCTGTGCAGATGGGTCTTATTTACGTCAACCCTGAAGGTCCGAATGGCAATCCTGATCCTGTAGCATCTGCCAAAGACATTCGCGAAACCTTTGGCCGCATGGGGATGAATGATGAGGAAACCGTAGCGCTCATCGCCGGTGGTCACACCTTTGGAAAAACGCACGGCGCAGGTCCTGCCTCCAACGTTGGTCCGGAGCCGGAAGCTGCCGACATCGAAGAGCAAGGCTTCGGTTGGAAGAGCGCTTACAAGAGCGGTAAAGGCGCCGATGCTATTACCAGCGGATTGGAAGTTACCTGGACCTCTACCCCGGCACAGTGGGGATATGATTATTTCAACTTCCTGTTCGCCTATGAGTGGGAATTGACCAAGAGTCCGGCGGGAGCCAACCAGTGGGTGGCCAAAGGAGCAGAGGCCATGGTGCCCGATGCTTTCGACCCCAAGAAGAAGCACAAGCCCACAATGCTAACCACCGATTTGGCTTTGCGCATGGATCCGGCGTATGAAAAAGTATCTCGCCGTTTCCTGGATAATCCTGAGCAGTTCGCTGATGCCTTTGCACGCGCCTGGTTCAAGCTGACCCACCGCGATATGGGCCCGCGCACAACTTACCTCGGTCCAGAAGAACCCAAAGAAGAATTGATTTGGCAAGATCCCATTCCGGCGCTCAATCACACGACTATAGACAAAGCGGATGAGGCACAGTTGAAAGCCGAAATCCTGAAGTCTGGATTAACCATTGGTGAAATGGTTTCGACCGCATGGGGATCAGCTTCTACGTATCGTCATTCTGATCGTCGCGGCGGAGCAAACGGCGCACGTATTCGTCTGGAGCCTATGAAAAACTGGGAGGTGAATAATCCCACACAACTTGCCAAAGTGCTGAAGGCATTGGAGAAAATTCAAGCGGATTACAATAGCAAGTCGGGTGCGAAGAAAGTCTCTATGGCCGACTTGATTGTGCTCGCCGGAAATGCTGCCGTGGAGCAAGCTGCCAAGAACGCCGGTTACACTGTGAATGTACCGTTCACGCCGGGCCGCATGGATGCTACGCAAGCGCAAACCGACATCAACTCAATGGGTGTGCTTGAACCTATGGCCGACGGATTCCGCAATTACACCAAAACAAAGTACACGGTTTCAACTGAAGAATTGCTGGTCGATAAAGCGCAACTACTCACGCTCACAGCCCCTGAAATGACTGTGCTGGTTGGTGGCATGCGCGCGATGGATGCGAACTTCGATCATTCCAAGCATGGCATGTTCAGTTCGAAAAAAGATGCACTCACCAATGACTTCTTTGTGAATCTGCTCGACATGAATACGCAGTGGAAGGCCACTGATTCGAGCAAAGAGATTTTCGAAGGCCGCGATCGCAAGACCAATCAACTCAAGTATACCGCCACACGCGCCGACCTCATCTTCGGATCACATTCAGAACTTCGTGCCTTGGCTGAAGTGTACGCCAGCAGCGACGCCAATGAAAAGTTCGTAAAGGACTTTGTAGCGGCGTGGGGAAAGGTGATGGAGTTGGATAGGTTTGACGTGAGATAAGGGCGAAGGGCGAGGGGCGAAGGGCGAAGGAATGTGTACGTCTCCTACGCCCTTCGCCCTTCGTCCTTAGTACTTCACTATCTCATCGACGGTTCCCACCGTCACCGCATGATACCCTGAGCGGGCTTTGGCGTAAATGCTTTTGGCAAGTTCAAGTTGTTCGCTGGCGACCATTGCTTCGTAGAGCGGAGCTACAAACTTGCGTCGACCCACACTGGTGAGGAATTTCTCGAGTTCATCATACGCCGGGGAGTAGTTCTTATTAATGGCTTGCTCCAACCACGCAAAGAGGACTTCGTTGTTACCGGTTGAAGAGATTCCGAAAGCAGCATCGAGCGATTGCATTTGTGTTGCTGTAACCGCTTCTGAAAAATTACTGATGAACCGATAGCGTTCTTGATACGACCAGTTAGCCCACGGCAGCTGGTCGTTTTTCATTTCACCCCTTTCCCACGAAGCGCGAATCACATCCACATGGTGCAGCGGGCTGCTTTGCACGCTAGGCGCATTCGCGGGCAATCCCTCGCCATACACCCATGACTGAATATTGATTTGCTGCTCCATTTCCGGTGTCACTAGATTGGCACGCAGATACTCCAGGAACCGCTCGGTATCCATCACCTGGAATTTGTGTGTGTCGAAATAGCTTTTGATGAACGCGTCGAACTTATCCCTTCCTGCTGTCTCTTCGATAAGTCGTAAAAAGAAATAGCCCTTGTTGTAAGCGATATCGGTCATGCCGTCATCAGGGCTGCGGCCTTCGAGAGCGAGTTTCAAGCGTGTATCCTCCGGATGCGCTGATGCCGAAATCTCGGCCAGTGTGGCATCCAAGTCCTGGCGACTCAATTGCGCGAGCATCTCGGCGCGCTCGCGGCCATATACCGCTTCCATGATGCGCTGTTCGAAGTAGACCGTGAAGCCTTCATTCAACCAGAAATCATCCCAGGTAGAATTCGTGACCAGGTTACCGCTCCAGCTGTGCGCAAGCTCATGTGCCACGAGCGACACCAATGATTTATCACCCGCGATAATCGTCGGAGTAGCAAACGTCAGCTTTGGATTTTCCATTCCGCCAAACGGAAATGCGGGTGGCAGAATGAGCAAATCATAGCGTCCCCACACGTACGGTCCGTAGAGCTTCTCCGCCGCATCTACCATGGCTTGCATGTCGCTGAATTCATTCGCCGCTGCGTCAATCAACGACGGAATTGCATAGACACCCGTGCGATCTCCAATGGGGCGGAATTGCACATCTCCCACCGCCAGCGCCATAAGGTAACTGGGTATGGGTTGATCCATTTTAAAGCGATAGGTTCCATCGGCGGAAACACTTTGCGGATTCTCCGCACTCATCAACGCCATCAGTCCTTGCGGCACCTTTACAGTCGCGTTGTAGGTGATGCGCACACCGGGACTATCCTGACAAGGCACCCATGTGCGTGCAAGAATGGCTTGTGACTGCGAGAAGAGGAATGGCTTTTCACCATCTACCCACAACAACGCTTCAGCATCAGGCGAAGTGGTGTAAGTAATCATCACATCCTTCGAGTTCTTTTGAATGGGCACACGCAAGGCGCCTCCGATGTATTCCTTCTCGGGTCCCATGTTGAAGGATACAAGAGCATCATCCACCAATACCTCAGCAATGGTCAATCCTTTCGTATCGAAAATGATGGTGTCGGTACCGGTCAAGTTCTCGATGGTATACAACGCAACTGCAACAATCGTATGTGCTTCGAAGTTGACTTCTGCATTCCACTCCAAGTGTTTTACACGCGCCTCATTGGGCTTCGACCACGTGTGTGGATCTCGGGCAAGTTTCATATTGGCTATCAGCATTTGTGAGCGCTCGGCGCGCGGGTTGTCGTTTGGGTTGTTTTCGCACGCGCACATCACGAGCGACAGTGCGAGAAAGAGAGAGGCGAGCTTCATGGGGGCTAATTTAAGG
>JBKCDO010000130.1:0-33060 GCA_046304755.1 Flavobacteriales bacterium | reverse complement strand
CATCGAATATGATCACTGTATCGTTGTCTATGGCGACTCCACCCGCAAAAACAAGTTGGCCAATCAATCTATCAACATCTTTTGTTGTTTTGAAAAACCCGACTAAATCAGGTTGCTCATCAAAGTTGAAATAAGCTAACCGCTTGAAGTGGTTTTCACCCAGCCATTTCATGCTGTACGTCTTGCCTACCTGCCTGGCTCCACGGATAATCAGGGGCAAGCGCTCGGGGTTATTTTTCCAGGCAACCAACCGGGTTTCTATCGCTCTTTGCATAAACAAGTGGGTTTTTGTGTAAAATTAATGCAAAACACCCATTTGTTTGTGTGTTTTTCGTGTAAATACAGGCGCGCGAACATCCGGATCGCAAACCGGCTTCTTGCTAAAATGTATCCCTTAACGGGCGAGCATCGACGCACCGCAGTGCGTCGCTACCGCTGATTCTGGCGAAGGTGTTGCTCTGACGTGCATAGGGCTTTTTCCTGGCCGGCGTCGACGCACTGCAGTGCGTCGCTACACCCTACTCTCGCCCACCTCACCCTTCACCCCTCACCCATCACCCCTCACCCATCACCCCTTCCCGGTCCTATCTTTGCCGCGCAATTCCTCTGACGTATAACATGCAATTGTACCGATGAAAAAACTACACAACACCGTCGACCGTCGTGTCCTGAAGGACCGTATCGTACACAGCAACGAACCGCGAACCACCGTTTCGTTCTACAAGTATCACCCCATTGCCAACCCGCAATTCTTCCGTGATTTCCTGTTTTTACAGTGGGAATCACTCGGTGTGCTGGGCCGCACTTACATCGCGGCAGAAGGCATCAACGCGCAAATCAGCGTGCCTACCGCACGCTTTGAAGACTTTCGGGAGAACCTGTTCAACATCACGTTTCTCGATGGTGTGCGACTCAATACCGCAGTAGAAGACGACAGTAAATCCTTCTACAAACTCATCATCAAGCTGCGTCACAAAATTGTGGCCGATGGCATCGATGATCCGGAATTCAATCCATCGAATACCGGTGTGCATCTCTCCGCACAAGCGTTCAACGAACTGACTTCACAACCCGACACCATCCTCATCGACATGCGCAACCACTACGAAAGCGAAGTGGGTCATTTCAAGGACGCGATACTCCCCGACGCCGACACTTTTCGCGAAGAAATCGAGATGGTCGAAGACATGCTCAAAGGCAAAGAAGACAAGAACATTGTCATGTATTGCACCGGTGGTATTCGCTGTGAAAAAGCTTCTGCTTACCTGAAGTATAAAGGCTTTCCCAACGTGCATCAACTCGAAGGTGGCATCATCAAATACGCGCGCGATATCCAATCGCAAGGACTGGAAAATCGCTTTCTCGGAGTCAATTTTGTGTTCGATGAACGCCTCGCCGAGCGCATCTCCGACGATGTGATTGCTCAGTGCCATCAATGCGGAGCGCCCTACGATCATCACACTAATTGCGCCAACCTCGCCTGCCATATTCTGTTCATCCAATGCCCTACATGCAAAGTGAAAATGAACAACTGTTGTTCCGATACATGCAAGGAAATTGCTCAACTACCGGAAGAAGCGCAAAAAGAATTACGTAAAGGAAAAGCGCCGGGACGCAACATTTTCAAGAAAGGACGCGGCGAACATTTGGTGTTCAAACCCAATCGCATCAAGCCGGAATAACGCTAACCGCCAATCTCGCTCAACTTGGGAACACCTTGCATGCGCAAGAACGTGATGTGTTCACGCAACGCTGCGCCAAACGTGGGTTTTTCGTAATACGGGACACCATATTCTGCTGCTGTTTTTTTCACGATTTCCGAAAGCGCAGGATAATGCACGTGGCAAATCTTGGTGAACAAGTGGTGCTCAATCTGAAAATTCAAACCGCCCACATACCATGATAACCATTTGTTTTTAGTAGAAAAATTCATGGTGGTGCGCAGTTGATGTTCAGCCCAGGAGTATGGGATGAAACCCTTCTCATCGGGCTGTGGGAAATAGGCATCCGGCACTACGTGCGCCAATTGAAACACCACCGACAGTATCCAGCCGCTCACCGCATGCATAATCAGAAAGCCCACAATGGCTTGCCAAACGGGCATTCCCAGATAAATTGGTAATCCCACAAATGCTGCAAAATAGAACAGCTTCACGATGGTGGTCTTGATCAACCAGATGGCATTCTTTGCATGTGATTGCTTGTTAAGCCCGGCCTTTTTGTAATGAATAAATTGCACCAGGTCCTTCGCCAGCCCCCAGTACAACGTCAAAATCATGTACAAGAAAAACGCGTAAAACCATTGATAACGGTGCGCTTTCGTAGTCGGTCCATGAGGCGACAATTTGAGCGCCAACTTGGTATCGATGTCTTCATCAAGGCCGGCGATATTCGTGTAGGTATGGTGCAACACATTGTGTTGCATCTTCCAGTTCATCACCATACCACCCAGCAAATTCAAACTGTAACCCACCCAGCGATTCACGTTGTCATTAGCTGAATACGCGCCGTGATTGGCGTCGTGCATCACGCTCATTCCAATACCCGCAAGAAAAACTCCTGTGATGGCAAACAGTGCAAAACTCAAGGCCGGTGAAGGCAAGAACACCGCTTGCAGTATAATTCCTGTAAGATACCCCCCCAACAGCAAGATTGTTTTGACCACCATTGCGGTGTTCGCGTATTTGCTTTGGCCTGTGGTTTCGAAATAATCATCTACGCGGGCGCGCAATTCTTTAAAGAAGGCTTGTTGTTCCGGGGTTCCAAACACGATTCCCGGTTTCGATTTGTGGTGATTCAACGCTAAAGATTTATGACCACAAGATACTCCGTGTAAAGACTACACACGTAGATTCGTACTTATAATTAATAAACCTTGGCTGTGCGTTATTTTTTCTTATTGATTGCTATCGGCTCTCTTACGGCTTGCTCACCGAAAACGACGCGGCCAACTCCCGGTTATTATCAGTTGCGATTCCAGACGGAAAACGGCGTCATTCCTGCCCGTCTCGACATTACCGATGCCGGCGAATGGAACATCCTCAATGCGGAAGAACTTATTCAATTGGACTCTGTAGTGTTCACCGGTGATTCGTTTTTCGTGAAGCTTCCGCTCTTTGATTCTTCCATGAAAGGCACCTGGCGCAACGACAGTCTCATTGGTGAGTGGACCGATCACTCGCGCAAGGATTACCACATTCCGTTTGCGGCAAGTATTTCTACATCGGCGGGCTGTGAGAATACTATCGAAGAATTCCGCTATGATGTCACCTTCTCTCCCGGTGATTCTTCGGAGATGAGCAAAGGAGTGGCGGTTTTACTCAAGCACGGACAAATACTAACGGGAACCGTCCTCACTGAAACAGGCGACTACCGCTATCTTCAGGGTGAGTGGAACAATGACAGCTTGTGGCTATCCGCATTTGACGGAACTCACCTCTTCTACCTCAGTGGCAAAGCACAAGGAGACAGTATCACGAATGGCATTTTTCTCAGCGGCAAGCATTGGAAAGAATCGTGGGTCGCTGTTAAAAGCAATACGAACATGCTACGCGACCCGAGTTCAATTACCACCGCCACGACGATTCAATCGCCTCAATTTGATGTACTCACTAATGAAGGAAAAGCAACACACTTCGACTCTACATCTTGGAACAACCACGTCAGTATTGTGCAAATCATGGGGTCATGGTGTCCCAATTGCACCGACGAAAGCCGTTTTCTCAAAACACTTTATGATGAATACCACGAACGTGGATTGAACATCATTCCCGTCGCATTCGAGCGAGGCGATGATGTAACCGCCGCCAGTGCGCGCGTTCAAAAACAATTCAGTCAATTGGGATTAACCTATCCGTTTTACTACGGTGGTCAGGCTAATAAAGCAGCAGCACTTTCAACGTTTAGTTTTCTGGATGAAGTGCATTCTTTTCCTACGACCATCTTCATTGATCGCAAAGGAAATGTACGGAAAGTCTTCACGGGCTTCTACGGACCAGGCACAGGACAGGACTACACGGTGCATACGAAGTCCATCCACAGTTTTGTGGATAGTCTGATCAACGAATAAAGCGCTTACAAATCGAGGAAAATCGCGATGCCGCCCGAGAAGGTCATTAAGAAACGATCGTTGAGTTCCACGCCGGCCTCATCACTCGATTCATCAATCCAATAACCGCCATAACCGGCGTAGATATCGAAGCTAAATCCTTTTTGTGCCACGTGAAATCCGGGCC
This sequence comes from Flavobacteriales bacterium, assembly GCA_046304755.1. GTDB lineage: Bacteria > Bacteroidota > Bacteroidia > Flavobacteriales_D > Sanyastnellaceae > JAIBBG01. The sequence continues at coordinate 28,825 of JBKCDO010000130.1, read as the reverse complement.
CAAAACCAAAGTTCACACCGCGTCCGTTGACACGATATTCGGTTGATGTATCTGAAAGGTAATCATAGTTATAAACCATCCTCGAACGGTATTCATACTCGGTGCCTACGTGCATAAACAGGTCGCCCAACGAATAACGCTTGATACGCGCATAGCCCGTCAGACCACCATTGTAGTACTGCTCTTCACCCAAATCTGCGGGCACAAAAGACACATGCAAGCCATACGTGCCGGGCCAATAGCGATAGCTTAATCCCTTACCATTGGTCGAGCTCAGAATTAATCCAAGACCGTGACCGCCCTTTTTTTCCTTCTCGGGTGCTTCAGTTGTCGCCTGTTGCGCATTCGTCGTAAACGACAAACACATACACAACACACTCATAATTGCGATGATTTTTTTCATGGTTAAATGAGTTTAGTTTTTAAAATCACTGATAACGTCTACCTTGAGTTTCTCCGCGCGATTCGCCACTTCCCAAGCGGTGTGAAAAACGAGTCGCGTAATCTGTTCCATCTTTTTATACGCGATTTTTTTTGCATCATCACCCGGCTTATGGTAATCCTCGTGAACGCCACTAAAATAGAAAATTACCGGAATATTGTGTTTCGCAAAGTTGTAGTGGTCACTACGGTAATAAAAACGATTTGGATCATTCGGGCTATTGTACGTGTAATCCAGCTTCACATTGCAGTATTTAGCATTGCAATCCTCGGAAATTTTGTGCAAATCCGTACTCAACTTATCCGAGCCAATCAAGTAGATGTAATTGGAGTCCGCTGCGTGTTCGATATCCGTTCGGCCAATCATGTCGATGTTCAAATCACACACGGTATTTGCCAGCGGAAAAATCGGATGGTCAGAGTACCACTCGCTGCCGAGCAATCCCTTCTCTTCACCGCTCACGTGCAGAATCAAGACACTGCGTTTCGGTCCATGACCTTCTTTCTTCGCTAACTGAAATGCCTCTGCTATCTCCATCGTCGCCGATGTACCGCTCGCATCATCATCAGCGCCATTGTTGATTTGTCCATTCATGATTCCGATGTGATCATAGTGCGCTGACACAACAACGATTTCATTCTTCAACGCAGGGTCGCTTCCTTCCACGAACGCCATGACATTTTTCGCCTCCAAACGCTCGCGTTTTTGTTCCACATGAAAAACCACTTCCGTCGCTACTGTCAACGGTTTCACACGCTTTCCTTTGTTCAGTTTCACTTGTACTTCTTCAATCGTTTTTCCACTCGATTGAATCAACGCATTCGCAAATGCGGGTGAAATGAAGATAACGGGAATATGCGCCACCTCCGCAGTTTCTTTATCACGCTCCAATCGAATAGGAGCTTGTTCCAACCAATAACGCACGCGCTTCATGTACATATCATAATTGGTATTCACCACCAATAAGAATGCTGCGCCGGCTTTTTCAGCAGCTTCTGCCTTGAGCATAACATCATCATTCCAATCCGACGTTTCATTCGAACCTGTGATGCGGCTGCGGCCTTTGGCATCCATCGGTTCACCATTCAGACAGATCATTCCAAAACCGGATGACTTCGGCTTCCAGCCTTTATAATCATTATGTCTTTCATCCCGAATTCCATAACCGGCGAATACCAACTCATTCGCTTTCACTACCTGACCATCCATTCCGAAGAAATAGAAATCATCCATGAAGTTGCGACGCTTTCCACTGTGCTCTGCGTAAGATCCCAGATTGCTTTCCTTTCTCAGTGGATATAGTTGAAACCAGGAACCCGGTGTTGCCTGTTGCATTTGAATCGATTCATAATAAGTCGAGATATACTGCGCGGCCTTTTCAATACCGGGCGTGCCTGTTTCCCTTCCTTCAAAATCATCCGATGCCAACGTAAAGACATGTTTGGCGAGCTGTTCAGATTTAATACTGCGCGCATAACGCATGGCAAGTGTATCGTGCGCTTGAGCCCACAAATGATCCACGTGAAAAATGACACTTAAACAACAGATAATAAAGACTCTCATAAACAAGCAATTTTGTTAACGCGATGAGCATGACGACCGCCTTCAAAAGAAGTAGTAAGAAATGTATGAGTGATGGATTTTGCTTCTTCCTCGGAAACAAAACGCGCAGGAATGCAAAGAACGTTGGCGTCATTATGTTGACGGGCCAGTGCCGCAATCTCCGATTTCCAGCAAATAGCAGCCCTGATACCTGCATATTTATTAGCCGTCATGGCAACACCGTTCGCTGAGCCACAAATCAAAATTCCCGGCACTCCATCTTCTTGAACGGCCTTTGCCAAAGGATGCGCATAATCCGGATAGTCCACACTATCCGCTGAGACCGGACCATGGTCCACAATTTCATACGTTGCCTTGAGTTGTTCGATGAGTTCCTGCTTTAACGCAAAACCCGCATGATCTGATCCAATGTGTAGTTTATTCATAGATACATTTAGAAAGCCTCAAAATTACCATTTATCCCTCTAACAATATGACTATGAAAGCCAAATGACAGTTATCACCAACAGCGATGATTTTTTGTGAATTGATGTTTATGAACGTGTAACAACTTTAGTTGGTTTGAACAGGACACCGGTTGCATACAACTAAAACAGAAAAATCCACTCAGCCTTTTTTGCATTATTCCTCAATGCCTATCCACCACTACATTCACTATTCACAGGTTTCTTCAACAGCCCTTTTGTACACAACTCCGGTTATACAGCTTTGTGAATTAACCGCTCAACACACTAGCAATCAACCATACCTTAATCTCATATCCTGTTAAAAACACCATAGTATGACACAACAACTTTAAAAGTCAATCCTTTTGGACAATTGTTCTACACAGAGTTAACAGCCTTATATAACTATATCTAACTATTTAAAGAAATATGATTTATAAGTGGATGAGAAAGATTCCTAGAAAACATGGTTTGGGTTTGAATGTCCTCAATAGTTTTGCTCAGTCATGAAATTGCTTGGTCTGCTCCTCTTGTTTGCTTTCGTTTGTCCGTCATTGCTGATGGCTCAAGTTGAGTTCGTTCAGTACCGGTATGAAAATGGCAAAGTCAGTAGCGAAGGTACTATGCGGGATGGCAAGCCTGACGGGTATTGGAAAACGTACTACGCCAGTGGTCAGCTCAAAACAGAAGGCAACCGGTTAAACTTCAAACTCGACTCCACGTGGAAATTCTATCGGGAAACGGGAATTCTTGAACGAACGATGGATTACCGTGAGGACTTAAAAAATGGTCGTGAGCAGGTTTTCAATGAAGACGGTAAGTTGATTGAACAATATACCAATAGCAACAATATCCGCAACGGTGAGGCGAAACTTTTTCATGCCAATGGCCAGGTCAAAAAGGTCAGTCAATTTGTAAATGGAAAGGAAGAAGGCAAAGCAACAGAGTACGAGGTGGATGGAAGAATCATCACGCTATTGACTTACAAAAGTGGATTTATCTATGCAGAAGAGCGCATCAATCGTTATGACTTACAAGGCAAACGCACAGGTGTTTGGCGGGATTTGTATGACGATGGTTCGTTGCACTACGAAGGCAATTGGGCGCGTGGGATGAAGAATGGTGTATTTAAATTTTACAACCGCAAGGGGGAGTTGGAAAAGCTGGAACGTTATGAAGACGATGTATTGATTATTGACGAAGCATCAACCGCGATACTGGACATTCGAAAGGAATACCATGATAACGGTAATTTGAAGGAAGTAGGAACGTATCGCGAAGGAAAAAAACAAGGGAATTTTCGTTTGTATGATGCTGCCGGAAAGGAATCGGGCGGTCTCTTGTACGACAATGATGTGCTCATTGGTGAAGGCATGATTGACAGTCTGGGTCGAAGAATCGGCGATTGGAAACTCTATTATCCAACCGGTGAATTGCGTGCAAAGGGCGCCTATGTGGATGGTTGGAAGGAAGGTCCCTGGCAATTCTATTTCGTATCCGGTAAAACGGAACAAGTAGGAAGTTATAGAAAAGATTTACCTACAGGTTCATGGAAGTGGTATTTTCCCAACGGTATGGTGCATCGCGATGAAACTTACCGCAACGGAAAAGAAGATGGAATGGCCATCGAGTATGATACACTGGGTAACGTGTTTAATGAAGGTGAATACGTGAGTGGGGCGAAGTCAGGCTTATGGAAATTGACAGTGAATGACCATACGGAAACAGGAAATTATTTGGATGGAGAGCGTGATGGTGTATGGGTGTGGTATCATAGTAATGGAAAGAAATCATTTGAAGGAGAGTTTCAATCCGGTATTCCGGTAAAACGCCATAAATACTGGTATCCGAGCGGCCAGATTCAAATGACGGGAAGTTATGAAGGGGGTGAGATGGAAGGTCGCTGGGATTATTACGAAACCAATGGAATGCAATCATTGCAACTGGATTATAAAGAAGGACAAGTAGTGCGCATTAACGGACAAAAAATCAAATTGCCTAAGGAATCGAAGGAAGAAGAATGAGTGATTTTCTGAGTGAAATATTGGATCATCCCGTTGACAAACTTGCTCTTGCCGAGTTAAGTGAATTACGTTTGCTGGATGTGAACGAAGAGTTTGCGCGCTATTTCAAGTACGAACGACTGGAGTTGATTGATCGTCCATTGGCAACGTTGGTGTGGAAATCAGAAGCAGCCGGTATTCAACAGAAACTTATTGAAGGATTGGAATCACAAGGGTATGCGAAGTATCACGACGAGAATCAGGGAAAAATAATCCAGGCACAAAAGTTCTTATATGCCGGAAAAAATCTGGCGCTCATCAGAGTTTTTGATATACCCACCAATAAGAAGGTTGTAGAAAAGGCATTGGAAGAAAGTGAGCGTCGTTTCAAAATGCTGGCGGATGCAACGTCAGAGGGAGTAGCTTTTATCAGAGAAGGAAAGATTGAAGATGCCAACGACCAGCTTGCACGCATCTTCGGATATCATGATTCACGTGAAATTCTGGGTTCGAAACTCAACGAGTTTATTGCTGTAAGCGATATCCAGCGCATCATGGCAGGCGCAGAGATATCCGTCACCAACCGCAATGAGGTTCGTTCTTTTGATCGCAACAAGCGACCGATATTTTTGGAAATCACAGGAAGCTATCTGAATCACAAGGAGAATCGAACGTTGGTGTTGGTTTTTGATGACATAAGTACAAGGAAGCGCGCAGAGCAAGCATTGCAGCAAAGTTTGTTGAGCTTTCAACGATTGTTGGAGGATTCACCCAATGGTGTAGTGATTTTGACCGACGGCAAAGTGCAATACCTGAATCAATCGGCGTGTGCGCTTATTGGCGTGAGTGATGAGGATGAAGTTTTTGGTGATGCGTTTATTGGTTACGTGGATGATGAGTTTAGGGCTGTTGTAGAGGGTGATATGCAAATCATTCGCGATGGAGGTATAGCGGGTGATAGGGAAATTCGCATGCGAACGGTGTCCGGTGATTTGTTGGATGTTGAGATAAAATCAGCCTTGACGGTTTATGAAAATCGACCATCAATACAGGTAACACTCAACAACATCACAGCGAGGAATCAATTGATTCAGGAGCAGATTCGTGTGCGTTTTGTAGAGGAAATCAACGCGGCTTTAAAGGCGGAAATTGAGGAGCACCGAGCTACACAGTTAAAGTTGGAACAACAGCAACGTCAGACGCTGGAGCAAACGGCGAAAATGGAATCCATCTTCAACAGCACGGAAAACTTGATGATGTGGACCATCAACGCCAAGCATGAAATCACCGCGATGAATGCCAACTTCATCAAGAGCATGAAGGAAACATTTGATGAAGATGTGCACAATGGTGATAATATCCTGGCGGTGTTGCAGCGACACATCGATCATAATTTTTACCAGGGACAAATGCAAGCCTTCACCAATGGATTCAAGGGTCGTCCGCAGCAATTCGAACTTCCGTTAAGCAACCATGGTGGTGAAACCGTATGGTGGCAGTCATTCTTGAATCCGGTATATCTCCATGGGGAATTAGAAGAGTTATCATGCTTGGTTTACGACAATACCGAGCGCAAAGAAATTGATCGCAAGATTCGGGATTCACTCAAAGAAAAGGAGGTGCTGTTGCAGGAAGTGCATCACCGTGTGAAGAATAATCTGCAAGTGATTTCCAGTATTCTGAATCTTCAGACGTCTTACGTGGATGATCCGAAGACACTGGAGATTTTGCGCGAGAGCCAGCAGCGGATTAAGAGCATGTCGTTTATTCACGAAACCATTTACCGCACTGCTGATTTCAGTCGTCTCGAGTTCATGGATTACATCAAAACGATTGCTTCCAATCTGATACAGAGCTACCGCACCGGCACGCTGGCGCTGGAGTTCAGACCGGAGATGGAATCGGTAGGATTGAATTTGGATCAAGCCATCCCATGCGGATTAATCATCAACGAACTGGTGAGTAACGCCTTGAAATACGCTTACAAAGGCCGCAAGAAGGGTGTTCTAACCGTAGTGCTGCGCGAAGAGAATAACGACGTGATACTGGCGGTGAAGGACGATGGCGTAGGGCTTCCGAAAGATTTCGCATTTGAGAAAAACAACTCGCTTGGTATTCAATTGGTTTATGCCTTGTTAGATCAGCTTGATGCCACCATGAAAGTAGATCAGTCGAATGGAACAGAATTTTTCATCCGATTCCATCGGAAATAGGACTTTTTAGCGCTACATTGGCTCTGTCAAAAACCAAAAACCAAATCTTATGGCGGTGAATATTTTAGTTGTTGAGGATGAAAGCATTGTGCGGAAGGACATCGAGCGCAGCTTAGAAAAACTCGGGTATCATGTGATTGCACAAGCCGACAATGGCGAAAAGGCAATCGAATTAGCGCGCGCAACCAAGCCGGATTTGGCACTCATGGATATCCAAATCAAAGGCAATATGACCGGCATTGATACCGCCGAGGCCATCAAGCAAGAGATGGATATTCCCGTGGTTTACCTCACCGCTTTTGCCGATGAGCCAACCTTGAATAAGGCGAAAATCACCGAGCCACACGGCTATATCCTCAAGCCTTTCAAGGAAATCGATTTGCACACCACCATCGAAATGGCGATCCACAAGCACGGAAAAGAACGTGAAGTGCGCGTGGAAAATGAATTGCTTCGATCACTCACCAGCTATAAATCAAACGCGAATTACCTGTTCATTAAGCACCAATCGAAACTGGTGAAAGTGAACACCGCCGATATCTACTACGTCGAAGCGCTAAAGGACTACATGCAGATTGTCACTACAGACATGAAGTTTACCATCCACGCAACAATGAAAGACATCGAGCGCAAGCTGCCGAAGACGGTGTTTCAGCGTTTGCACCGTTCATTCATTGTGAACATGGATAAGATTGCATCAATCTCCGGTGGCGATGTAATCCTCGCCGACATCAACAAGGAAATTCCTGTAGGAGGAAATTACCGTGATGAGTTCGGAGAGCGCATTAACATTCTCTAATCAACGCATCAGCAGCACGCTGCCTTTCTTACTAATCAGGTCTGCCCTGCCGCGGACAATCATGTCCACAGACCATGTGTAAACGCCGTCCTGAACAGGTTCGCCGTTGAATGTTCCGTCCCAACCCTCACCCACTTGCTTGGAGGTAAAGACTTCAATACCCCAGCGGTTGTAGACACGAAACACATAGAGTGTGATATACGATCCTGAAATGACAGGAAAAAAGAACTCATTGTGCGTGTTGTTATCAGGGGTAAACGCATCCGGAATAAAGAACTGAAAACCGTTGTATGCATCGATGCTGATGGAGGTATCCGCGGTGCATCCAAACGTATTGGTAACGACCTGCAGAATCTCATACGCTCCATCCTCAGCATAGGTGTGCTGATTTTCGCTTTGATCGGAATTAGAACCATCACCCCAGTTGTATGCAATAGCTGTCACGTCGTTGCTGGTGTTGGCCTCTACAACTACCGTAGGTTGCTCTGTTGATTGGTCGATGCTCCAGGTGAAACCGGCGTTCGGCGAGGGATAGACAACAATGGGCGCCTCCAGCACAGCGGTTGTTTTGCAGCCGTGATTCGTCTCAACTTCCACCTCAACCTCATATGCGCCGATGTCGGGAAGCTGCAGTAACACGGGGTTTCCTGTTGCGGCGTTTTCTCCGTCAATACGCCATTGATAGGCAGCAATAGTGGAAGGCGATGCTACTGTCGCCACACAGCCGGCACCAATGTTTTGATTCAGGCAATATTCTGTGCGTTCAATGGCCATCTCTACAGTTGCAAGCGGATAGATTTCAACGGAGTCAACAACCGTGCGGCTGCACCCGAAATTACTGACCGCGTTGAATGAATAGCTAAATGTACCGGCCGCATCGAAAGTAAAGGTGGTGCTTGCACCAACCGGTGTATAGTCAAATCCTTCGATTGTCCATGCGGTTGAGGCTACCCCTCCATAAGGCAATACAATGTCGGCGTTCAACGCCGTGGTTTGACCCAAGCAATGTGCATCTGCATGCAATGCGACAACAGGCATTGGTCGGATTTCAATCAGGTGCTGACGGAATGCAGTGCATCCATGCTCAGTGCTGATATGCAGATTCACGAGTTGTGGGCCGTGGTTTTCTACAATGGTGAAATCCTCTGCATTACCTGCCCAAGAATCATCACCAATGGACCACATCCAGGTAGCAATACTGTCATTTCCGACCGTGCTTTCATCGTTCAAAAACAAGGTGTCTTTTTCACACGCGTTCATCCAGGTGAATTGTGCGCTTGGTGTATCGTATACCATGAACGCAGCTGTTGCGTCAGACACACAACCGGCATCCGTAGTTACTCGAATTGCAGCGTCGTGTTCGCCTCCGACAGAGTAAACCAGGGGCAGTGAGGTGTTGCCGGCGCCTTGAACAGCACCATCAATGGTCCAGAGGCTTTCGGTAATATTTCCCTGAACAATGGACATCGATGCCTCGAGATGAAGAGTGTCACCGGAGCAGTAATCCTGTGTTAAAATAGCGACCTCCGCAAGGGGTGAAACGACAAACGCTGTTGATGCCTCGTTGTAGCACCCATGATTATCCTCCACGTGAAACCCAATAGTATAAGGGTTTGCGCGGTAAAGAGGCGAGAACGCATAAGCCTCAACACCATCCACCGTATAATGGGCATTGACCAAAGGATCAATATCAAACACGAATGTGCTGTCGCCTTCACAGAAGTGGCGCGGCTCAAGTGGCGCTATGTTCGGAAGCGGTAGTATGAAGATGCTGTCAATGGCTGTATTGACGCAACCGTTGGCATCTGTGTAACGATAATTAATGGTGTGATGAATACCCGCAGCTGATGCAGTATTAAATGAGGTTGCGGGTGAGTTGTTGAGGATATAGTAGCCCGTGCTTCCCACAGGATTTCCACCGGCTAATTCAATAACGCCGGAGTTGTAACACACGGAATCAACCAGATTCAAGCTTACTTGCGGCAAAGGGAGCGCGTTCACGTGCAGTGTATCGATGCTGCGGCAATCAGCGTAACCACCCTCAACGATAATATTGGTGTTGCCCGTAATTGTAACGCTGAACGAGTTGGTTGAACCTCCACCGGCTGTTTCTGTGGCGTTTACCCACGTGAGACTTTCTGCATTCGTTGACGAAACATCAATAACAGAACCTTCACATGCCTGTGCCGGAACACTGTACTGAGCCTGGTAGTTCGACACCACAAACGGCTCGGTGCAATGAACATAGACGTCACAACCGTTGGCATCCGTCATGATGATTGAAGGGCAATAAGTGCCCGGTGAGTTGTAAGTGTGTTGTGTGGTAGTTCCGCCAAACGGATCACCCTGACCATCATTGAAGTCCCAGAAGTATTGAAACGACTGGTCATTCGGATTGAATGCCTGAAGCACAATATCGAATGGTGCACAGCCCGCTGTATCGAGTTGTTGGGTAAAAGGACCAATGCTTTCAGCATAATTTAAAATGTCCGCCGCAACGGTGGTATCTCTGCAGCCGTTTTCTGCTGTGGTGATAAGCGTTGCATTGAATACACCAATCGGATAAGTGTGCGCCACATCGGTACCGGAGCCGGTTTGATTATCACCGAAATCCCAGAACGATTGCGCAATGGAACCGCTGCTGTTATCGCTGAGTTCAACCGTGTACAAGCAATTGGTAATGGCAGCACTTAACGCAATAACCGCATCGGGACTGTTCACTACAATGGGTTCCGGTAAGCAAATCGAATCCGCACAACCAATGGCGTTCATGGCCACAAGGCAAACGGTGTAGTTACCATTTGCAGAGTAGGAGTGCGTCGTTGCTGTTGAGCTAGAACCATCACCAAACGACCATGCAAACAAGGTTCCTTCGGGTCCTTGTGATTGATTCGTGAATACAACGTCTTCAAAGCGACACACTGAAAGGTCACTCACGCTGAATGCTGCAGTGGGTGGCAATGTTGTCGGGATAATCGCATTGCGTGAAGATTGGCAGCCATCACTATTGCTTGCAGTTAAGGAAACCGAAAGTCCCGAGCTATAGTCGAAGGGTTGTGAAAACGTGTGTTGTATCTCCTGTCCACTCCCTGTTGTGCCATCGCTGAACTGCCATTGCCATTCGATTGCTTCTGCAGCCGTGGCCTGAAATTGAACACTTACAGCACCGTTGTCGCACGGGTTGAGCACCTGTGTTTCGAAGCCGGCGAATTCCCCACCCTGTAAGACCACAACAGCATCCTGGTAAAGCGTATCTGCCGAGCATCCATTGTAGTTTGTAGCAGAAACATGGATATCATACACACCGGGCTCCTCAAAAATGAGCGCAGGCCAATCGAAGTGGAGCGGGTCTTCAGAGTAAGTTGTAGTCGTCACCTCGTTATGGGTGTGCTGAATAGTCCAAGCGGGTTGATTAGGAATATAAATACGATCAACCACTACTACATCGCCGTTTTCGGCATTCAATTCCCAATGTATGTTGCGTTTCTCATTCTCGACGAAAACAGACAGAGGCGAACAACCCTCGCTTGGCGTGATGCTCAACCTCGGAATGGGCAACGTGATGATTATGTTTTCCGTTTTGCTGTCTGAACACCAATAGCCATGCTTCAGCGCCTTTAAATGAGCCGTGTATTGACCGGTCGCAGGATAATGGTGTATGGGGTTATCGACATTTACGAGCAGGGGAGATCCATCCCCAAAGTCCCATACGATGGAATCCGCACCAATGGATTCGTTGGTAAAGCTCACCGCGAAATCGTCGCATAAAAGGTCAAACGAGAAAAGCGCTAACGGCGGAACCACATGCACAAAGTTTTCGCGTGTAATCATGGAGTTACAAGCACCATTGAAAATAGTCAAGGAAACATCGAAGTAGCCCGTGTCTTCATATGTGTGCATTATGCAGCTATCATCGGGGAGCATAGTAATCGGGCCTGAACCATCATCGAAATCCCAGATATACGTGTTGCCGGGCTGGTATTCTATGCAATATTCAAAGTCTTGTCCCGCGCACGTCTCGGTGTGGTTCACCGTGAAATCAGGCACCACAGGCGCCATGACCTGCAGTGGAGTGTCGCTGGTGTCGGCGGCCACACAGCCGTTCTCTGTGGTAACGGTGAGCGCTACCGTGTATTCCCCGGGTTCAGAAAAGACGTAATCCGGATCTGCCCCTAACGCATCGGTTACACCATCAAGATTGAAATCCCACGCATAATCAATAATCGCTTCATTGTTGCTGACAGCGATGTCCGATACGCCCAATGTTTCGCCTACACAAATAGCTTCTTCGTGCGAAAACGAAAGCGACGGAGAAACGATAGAGATGTAATTGTTACGTATTCGTGAGCGCAGGCAGCCCATGCTGTTTTCACGCGTTAAGCGAACGTCATATACGCCGGCCTGGTTAAAAACATAGGAGAAATTGGCCCCAGTTGAAACAGGCTCGTTATTGATAAACCACGTGAATGTTGAGTTGGGTTGTGATGCGGCCGGATTGATGAAATTAACCTCGAAGGGAAACGCACAGGAGGTTGTCTCACTTGCCCAAAAATCAATCGTTGGGTTGGTAAGAGTGGTGACCGTATCAACAACAGTCATTTCGCAAACCGCCCCGAAATGCGCCGTCATGGAAACAATGTATATACCCGGATTGCTGAAGGTATAACCGGTGCTTGGTGTAGTGCTGTTGGGCACACCATCATTGTTAAAATCCCATTCAACGGATGTCGGAGAGGGTGATGCAGAGCTATGGAAGGCCATCGTTTGACCTGCGCACAGCGTATCGCTTTCCATCGAAAAGCTTACTGAGGGTTGACTGGACACCGAAACCGATTGGCAAGTGGTATCAGTACACCCCAGTGCGTTAGAAGCGATAAGACAAACATTGTATGATCCGCTGTTAGTGAAGGGAAGCACGGCGTTTGTTGTTGAACCAACAACCACATCATCAATCAACCATTGATAGGCGTTGGCATTTGTTGACGTAGAGGTGAACGCTATGGTCGTTGGCAGGCTGCAAGAACTTTGTGCGCCGATCTGAAAATCAGCAACAGGGGCCGTGCTTGAAACAGTGATCATTTGCGGCATTTGAACCGAGGCGAAGCATCCATGTGCGTCTTCCACAGAAAGCACGGGCGTATACGTTCCGGGCTGGGTGTAACAGTGCGAAGGGTGTTGATTGGAGGCTACAGTTCCATCGCCAAAATCCCAACTCCATTCCACGATTGCCCCGGAACCCGGAACACTTGCGTCTGCGAACTGCGTGCAGAAAGGTAAACAGCCACCGGCATCAGTAACTTGGATGGCTGCCACCGGCTTGCTATAGACAGAGATATAGTTGTCGAATATAAATGTCCCAACGCCTGCCGAAGCGACACTGAAATCATAATCACCCGCTGTATTAAAAATCGCAACGTAAGGGTTGGCAGTTGATTGCAACACCGCGCCGGTTGGCCCTGTGATTGTCCAGCTGATCCCTGTCGCTGGCTGTCCTTCGCTGTTGAGCGCGTGTACGATAACCCCGTGTGGCGCACAGCCTGATGGCTGCTCACAAGACAGCGAAATTGCCTGCCCGCGTGCGGCAGTGGCCGCAAACAGACCAAGGACAAACAACAGAATATGGATACGAACGAAAAACAAATGCTATACACCCCGGATTTCTCGAGGTGGTATTTATACCCCGCATTTCTCGAATGGTTGCGGTTTTCAGCGAATAAATTATCCTTATCAAGCGGCCGTCGCCGTCACTGTAACTTTGTCCCCCTAAATTCACAAGTCATGAAGAATCGATACGCGCGCCGTTTTATCCACTACGTCCTCAACGGCTTGCTGATTTCTCTGCCCGTTTTCGGAACAGGGTATATTGTTTATCAGCTCTTTACTTTTCTCGACAGCATCGTTCCGCGCATCCTCTATACCGAGAATGAGCTTCTCACCAAAGGCGACCATTTTTCCGGTTGGGGAATCTTGATGCTGATTCTGGTGCTGTTCATTATGGGGTGGTTTGGTAGCATTTTCATTAATGACCGCATCAAAGGATTATTTACACGACTGTTGGATAAAATCCCCGGGGTTAACAACCTCTACAATGCTATATCTGATGTGCTCGGCGCGTTTGTCGGAAAGGAAAAGAAGTTCAATCAACCCGTATTAGTGAAAGTAAGCGAGAATATGGAACTGGAAATGATCGGCTTTATCACCGATACTGATTTATCCGAACTCGGCAATATTCAGGGGAAAGTCGCCGTGTATTTCCCCATGAGCTACAGTTTTTCCGGCCATATGATGATTGTTCCAATCAAGAACATCACGCGTATCGACAGAAACTCAGTGGATATCTTGAAATACACCATGAGTGGTGGTATTGTAGAATTGGATCACGACCATGAGGGGCCCGTACGTCGCTAATCTTCTCTTGCTCCACGTCATCGTGCTGGTATGGGGCCTGACGGGGATTTTAGGCAATGAGATTTCGCTGACGGCCGTTCCGCTGGTTTGGTGGCGCGTAGTTATTGCGGTGTTGACCATAGCGTTGATTGTTATTGTTCGAAGAGTAACCGTAGCAGCATCGTTTCTTGATCTCATGCGGTTTGCCGCTGTGGGCTTATTGACCGCCGCTCACTGGGTGTTCTTTTTTGCAGCAATCAAGTACTCGAAAATTTCCGTGGCACTGGTAGTCTTAAGTACTTCGGCGTTTTTTGTGTCTATCCTCGGGCCTCTCGTTAGGAGAGAACGCATTCAATGGTATGAAATGGGCTTGGGACTTGTCGTCATTGCCGGCCTTGCGCTCATTTTCAACTTTGAGTCGCAGTATGTGTTGGGGATAATCTTGGCGTTAGTTGCAGCTTTTCTGGCCTCCTTGTTTTCAACCTTGAACTCTCGCCTGGTAATTCGGCACGAGCCCACCCAAATCGCGTTTTGGGAAATGTTCTTTGCTGCGCTGGGTTTGTCCGTGTTCATGCTGGTTAATGGAGAATGGAGGGTGGTTGCTCACGGATTAAGTACAAATGATTTTCTAATGCTGCTCGTGTTGGGGATTCTGTGTACGGGCGTCGCATTTATTGTGAGCATAAGGGTGATGCGCGTGCTGAGCCCATTTACGTGTGCGCTCGCCATTAACCTTGAACCGGTTTACACCATTCTGATTGCGCTGTGGATGTATGGTGAGTCGGAATACATGAGTGGTCCATTCTATGCCGGCGCCGGCGTCATTCTCTCGACCCTCTTTATTGATGCCGCCATGAAACAGCGAGTCGCGAGAAAAGCGAGCGCTTAGCGATAAAGGTTGTGTTGTTCGATGTAATCAGCCACCGCGTCATCCACTAATTCGGCAATCGATGCACCGCGTTGAATTAGCGAACGAATTTCAGTCGCCGACACATCAATGTATTCACCAGGAATGAAGTGAACGCCCGCATGTTTGTTTGGCGTCGATGACTCGGCCTCGCCCGGTCTTCTCCCATAGACGAGTACAGGATAGTGTTGTAGAATCCACTCATGCTCGCGCCATTGATCAAACACCCGCCAGTTGTCTTCACCAATGATGAGGTGAAACGCATGCGCAAATTGAGTCGACAACAGTCGTAGGGTGTCGCAGGTGTAGTTGGGCTTGGGAAGCGGGAATTCAACGTCACACGCTTTGAGTTGAGCATTGTTCCTGCAAATCAATTGCACCATCTCGAGCCGCACGTTTTCGGGAGCAAGAACGTGATTGGTTTTAAATGGATTTTGCGGACTAACAACAAACCAGACTTCGTCGAGATGATGATGCGCGATGGCTGCTTGAGCGATGGCGAAGTGCCCGCGGTGCGGAGGGTTGAAGGAGCCGAAATAGAGTCCAACCTTCATGGTTGTTGTAAAAAATGACTTACGCGTTCCTCTGCTTCGCGAAGCGCGGTAGTCAAATCATCATTGATCACAACGGTATCGAATCGGGGCTCATATTCCATCTCGTGATGCGCTTTCGCCACGCGCTGTGCGATTTTTTCCGGTGTTTCGGTACTACGCGCCTCAAGGCGTTGCACGAGAGTATCAATGCTTGGTGGTTTTACAAATACCGCCAGCGCGCGTTCGCCCAGAATCTTTTTCAGGTTGAGTCCACCCACCACATCCAAATCGAAAATGACGTGCTCTCCCCTAGCCCATATGCGTTCAATCTCGCTTTTTAAAGTGCCGTAGTATTGACCCGTATACACCTCTTCCCATTCAATGAATTCACCATTGCGTGCGCGTTGAAGGAATTCATCAGCAGAGATGAAATAATAATCGACTCCATCTTTTTCATAATCACGCTTGGCCCTTGTGGTGGCCGAAACAGAGAACGCCAAGTGTAAGCCGGGCAGGCCCATGAGATGTCTGACGATGGTTGTTTTACCTGCGCCACTGGGAGCCGAGAATATGATGGCCTTGCCGTTGCTCATGAAGATGGTCGGCAAAGATACTTAGAGCACGTTATTGATTTGTTCTTTGATTTTTTCCAGCTCATCCTTCATGATGACAACTAAGCGCTGCATGTCGGCATCATTCGCCTTACTGCCAATCGTATTGATTTCACGCCCGATTTCCTGAGAGATGAATCCAAGTTTCTTTCCTTGTGAAGCCCCGCTGAGCTCGTCCGCGAAGTGACTGCAGTTGGTTTCCAACCGCTGATACTCCTCGCTGATATCAAGTCGCTCGAGGTAATAAATCAGCTCCTGTTCAAATCGGTTAGGGTCAATTTTATCAACGGGGATTAACTCCTCCAGGTTGTTGCGCAGCTTTTCACGCACACGCTGATTGCGCGCTTTGATGGGCTCCTGCAGCGCAAGTCGATTTTCTTCGATCAGCGCAATGCGTTGCTCAAATTCTTTTGTGAGTTTTTCACCCTCGAGCTGGCGATAGGTATCGAAGCGGTGAAACGCTTCTTTGATTAATGAAAAAAGCGCCGCCCATTCTTCTTCATCGAGTTCCGTGGATTCGGGTTTGAGCACATCCGGTATGCGCATGATGGCATTGAGGTAATCACCACCACTCACCCCCACCTCATCGCTGAAGGCTTTTAAATCGGCATAATAGGCCAACATCAACGGCTTATTGATCGCTACACGTTTCTCGGCCTCGAGGCTTTCGTAATAGACCAGCAAATCAGCTTTGCCGCGTTGAATATTTTCACTCAACCAGGAGCGCAACTCGAGTTCCTTTTCGCGGTATGCGCCCGGAATACGCATGTTTAAGTCGAGTTGCTTACTGTTGAGTGAACGTACTTCAACGGTAAACTTTTTATTTCCGATGGTGCTTTCGGTTTTACCGAAGCCGGTCATTGATCGTAGCATGGGCGTGTAGTTATAACGGCATGTTGCTATGCTTTTTCTTGGGCATGCTATCAACTTTATTTTCCAGCATGGCAAAAGCACGGATGAGTTTGATACGGGTTTGTGAGGGAAGAATAACCTCATCCACATAGCCGCGTTGCGCTGCGCTATAGGGATTGGCAAAAAGCTCAGCGTATTCGGCTTCTTTTTCTTTCCACTTTTGATCAGGATTCGAAGCCTCAGAAATTTCTTTTTTGAAAATGATTTCAGCCGCTCCTTTCGCGCCCATGACCGCAATTTCTGCAGTGGGCCATGCATAGTTCATGTCAGCACCAATGTGCTTGGAGTTCATCACGTCGTAAGCACCACCGTAGGCTTTGCGCGTGATTACGGTGACACGTGGAACAGTAGCCTCGCTGAAGGCATAGAGTAGTTTGGCACCGTTGGAAATGATTCCGTTCCATTCCTGATCTGTGCCCGGCAAGAAACCGGGTACATCTTCAAACACGAGCAGCGGAATATTGAAAGCATCGCAGAAACGTACGAAGCGCGCACCTTTTGTGGAAGATTTTATATCAAGCACACCCGCTAAAAACGCAGGCTGATTGGCCACGATGCCAATACTTTTTCCGGCAATGCGCGCAAATCCAACAATGATATTTTCGGCGTAATCCTTATGCACCTCCATCCATGAACCATCATCAATCACTTGAGAAATGACCTCATGCATGTCATAGGGTTGATTCGGATTATCCGGAATAATGGTATCAAGCGACGGGCGAAGCTCATTGCCTGCAGAATAGGCTTGTTGTGGTGCTTCGTCTTCGCAGTTTTGAGGAATGTAAGCAAGCAATTCGCGAATCATCTTCAAACACGCCACATCATTCTCTGCTTTAAAATGCGTAACACCACTTTTGGAAGCGTGTGTGTTGGCACCTCCGAGCTCTTCACTGGTAACCTCCTCGTGTGTTACGGTCTTCACTACGTTGGGTCCGGTAACAAACATGTAGCTGGTGTTTTCAACCATCAAAATGAAATCGGTGAGCGCAGGAGAATAAACAGCACCTCCCGCACAAGGCCCCATGATAGCACTGATTTGCGGCACAACACCACTTGCTCTGGTGTTTCGGTAGAAAATATCAGCGTATGCTCCGAGCGAAACAACACCCTCCTGTATGCGTGCACCACCGCTATCGTTTAATCCGATAACCGGCGCTCCGTTTTGCATAGCCAAGTCCATGATGCGGCAGATTTTTTCGGCGTGTGCCTCTGCGAGCGAACCACCCATCACTGTGAAGTCCTGGGAGAATACGTAGACTAAGCGGCCGTTAACGGTTCCATAACCCGTAACCACACCGTCGCCGGGATAAACCTCCTTATCCAAACCAAAGTTTGTGGAGCGGTGTGTGACGAGCATGCCTAATTCTTCGAATGACCCGTCATCCAACAAAAAATGAACACGCTCACGTGCTGTGAGTTTGCCTTTTTTGTGCTGGGATTCTATACGCTTGGCACCACCACCCAATTGTGCGGCGGCGATTTTCTCTGCTAAAAGGGTTTGTTTATCCGACATGTTGAAAGTTATCTGCGCACAAATGTAGTCGGACAGCCGCCTTTCAAAGGCCCAACATTACGGTTCTTATTTACCGGGAATGGCATCCAATAGTTTCCGGGTATATTCTGACGTGGGTTGAGTGTACACTTGATTGGCGTCACCAATCTCCTCTATCTTACCCTTTCTCATTACCATGATGCGGTCACTCATGTATTGAACCACACGCAAGTCGTGCGATATAAACAGATAGGTCAGGTTAAATTCTGCCTTTAAATCGTTGAGCAAATTCAGCACTTGTGCTTGCACCGAAACATCTAATGCGGACACGCTTTCGTCGCAAATAATGAATGAGGGCCTGCATGCGAGCGCTCTTGCAATGACGATGCGTTGTCGCTGGCCACCGCTGAATTCATGAGGATACCGTGCGAAATGTTCACCAGACAACCCCACCTTTTCCAGCAAGGCAATAGCCATGGATTTTCGCTCAGCATCGTTGTTTCCAATTCCATGCACCAGCATGGGTTCTGTAATCGCAGTGCCGATGGTGTGCTTAGGGTTTAGCGCCGAATAGGGGTCCTGGAAAATGATTTGAATATCTTTTCTCAGCGCACGCAATTCGCTGCGCGAAACGCCGGCTAATGATGTCAAACCACGCTCTTGAAAGTGGTATTCAATCTTTCCTGAAGTAGAGGGAATTAAGCCCAGCAGCATGCGGCTCAACGTTGTTTTGCCGCAACCGCTTTCACCCACTAACCCAAGAGTTTCTCCACGGTTTATCGTGAAGGAGACATCATCAACCGCAACAACGGGCGCGCTTTTACGCTTGAATAGACCACCACTCACATAATGCTTGCAGAGAGATTGCACCATCAGAAAAACTTCGCTATCAGAAACAGAGTCACTGCGCAAGCGGCGCGCCGGTGTTTCGCCTGACTCAAAGTCGGCAACCGTCAGCAGACGAAAAGCCTTTTGTTTTGCATCCGGCCTGCACTGCAGTAGACCGCGTGTGTACGGATCACGGGGATGCTCCAGCACGTCTTTCACCGAGCCTTGCTCGATGATCTTGCCGCGCTTCATCACAAGCACGTTGTCGGCTATTTCTTCCACCACCCCAAGATCGTGCGTTATGAAGATCATGCTCATGCCGCGTTTTTCCTGAATGGATTTCAGCAACAACAGAATTTCACGTTGCACTGTCACATCCAGCGCTGTAGTTGGCTCATCGGCGATGAGTAGCAACGGCTCACACGCAATGGCCAGCGCGATCATGACCCGCTGGCGTTGCCCTCCACTGAGTTGATGCGGGTATTGATCAAGCATCACTTCGGCTCGCGGCAGTTTCACCTCATGGAACAATTCGAGTGTTCGCGCACGCGCTTTTTCACGTGAAAAGCGCATGTGTTTTTGAAGCACCTCGGCGACCTGAGAACCACAGGTCATTACCGGGTTTAACGAGGTCATTGGCTCCTGAAAAATCATCGCGATTTTTCGACCACGCAAGGCCTTCAAATCGGGATGTCCCGGCGGGATGTCTGCGTTGGTGTTTTTCGAAGAAAGAATGTCTGAATGAAAATGAAAAGATCCGGAAGTGAAAATGGTTTTTGTGGGATGAAGCAGCGCCATTAGACTCAAGGACGACACCGACTTTCCGCTTCCGGATTCCCCAACGATCGCCAATGTCTTGCCGCGCTCAACTCGGAATGAACTCCCTACAACGGCTTGCTTCACCAAGCCATCACGCTCGAAGGCAATACCGAGATTGGTCACAGAAACAAGCTCGTTGCCACTCATGGATTCGACTCATTAAACACCAACCGAATGCAAGACCTGTTTTCCTTGCCTTTTCCGGACGACAGCGCAACGGTGACAAAACGCCCCTGATCAGTCATTCCGCGCCATTGCAGAAGATCGCCCATGGTCTTTCCCGAACCGTATCGCTGATTGTAGTAGTTGGCAAAATCTTGCGTCAGGTGATGCTTTAATTCATCAGTTGCCGGATAGACATCGAGATGAATATTGTTGAGCCCTGCGTCATTGAAGCTATATGAAATCTCGTACCAAGACGAATCAATTTCATTGGGTTCGAAGCGATAGATCAATTCGTCAGGCATACTGTAGACGGAGGTTGCCGCTTCATTGCGCTTAATGGACTTTGGTTTGTCTCCAATGCGAATACCGCGAAAGTCGCCGCCACGCTCGGGCATAAGAATGGTCTCGGCGTTTACAGGAGCCTGTGCTGACTGGCACGCTGAAAACACAACGCTAATCATGAATGCAGAAAAGATAACACCAAGTGAGCGGGGCGACATAATTCAAAAATGATGGAATAATCCTTTCCTTCCGGCGCGCTGCATGAAATCAATCACCCACCGCGTGTTAATAGCGCGCTGCACAATATTTATCACATAAGCGGGTTCAAAGGGAGCAAATCCGCAGCTATGAAAACCAAAATCATCCTCACAGCTGCTACCCTCTCTGTACTGTGTGTCTTCTATTCGAATCAATTGTTACAAGCGGTTGAGTCGAACAGCGCATCAACGGATGCGCCCGCAACGAGTGCTGTTTCAAACGTGTTGGCGGTGAATGAAAACTCCGCGAATAATCCGTCGTCGCCGCTTAGAACAGGCACGATGAAGTCAGTTTACAATCGTTTCGTGATCGATAACGCGCGGCAGTCTGAAGTGATTGGCCGCAAGGGCACGAAGCTGGTTTTTCCCCCGGGTGCTTTCGTGGATTTAGAGGGTAATCCCGTGGACGGAACCTTGGAAATCGTAATGAAAGAATGTTATGATCTCGATGAGATTTTAGCAGAGAAGCTATCCACCACAAGCGGAAATCAAATCATCGAAACCGCAGGCATGGTGCATATTGAGGCCAGACAAGGCAATCGTGAACTACGTTTGAAGGAAGACGAGCAATACACCATCTACTTCCCCACAAAAGGCGCGCAGAGTGAGGGTTTTCAATTATTCTATGGCAATGCCACAGCCGAAGGAATTATCGATTGGACGCCCGCTTTAACGTCATCCACAACCCAAGCTTCAACAACGCGCGCTGAGCAAACAACGTCGATTCAGTCCGACTGTTTCATTCAAATTTGTGAGAGTGAGTTTCGCCGCCGCACGCAAATCGGTGAAATGGACTATTTCAATTGGCAGTTGCAGGACGGTCAAACACTCAACCAATGGTTTGTATCGAACTTTAACCCTGACGCGTCCATGGTGGATGAATTTTGCAGTGAAAAGTTGATTTCGCGCATCGCCTTTCATGTCAATTCCGACGGTAGTTTTAAAGACTATTACATCGCGCATGAATCACAGCCGGCTTATGATCGGGTAATTGCTGAGTTTTTGGCGACCATGCCACCGCTCGATTTGAGTAAGGTGATGCCGGTGTATTCAAGTGATCACCTGTGTGTGTTAGCGTTTGGCCATCAACAAGGTTCTACGAGTGATGAATTCATCAAACGCTTTGTGAAACGCTATGATTCAAAATCAGCTGAAACACCTATGACCGAAGTGGCAGCGTCAGATTTGGATTATTACATGTTTGCGAGCACTGAGCTGGGTTGGCTGAATTGTGATCGTTTTGTAAGTGAGGAAGCTCCATTGGTAGAGTTTCGTGTAAAGGCAAAAACATCATCGGGCGCATCGGTATCGATGGTATTCGAAGATCGGAAAAGCATTGTTCGCGGGGTTCCCTTTGGTGATGAATTCGTGTTTAGCGGCGTACCGGAAGGTCAGGAAATACGCCTTCTTGCGGTGGACAACAACGGAGGGAGTCCGGTGATGCAAGAGGCGCGAACGGTTACTTCAAAGAAGCCGTTTACCATGAATGCATATGAACCTATGACGCTCGCTAAATTGGATGCGGCAATGTGTTGGAAATAGCTGCGACATAGTGCTTGATGTGCCTGTGGGAAGTATTTTCGCACCCAAAATAATTTCACATGCAAATCGATCACATGCTCAAAACGCTGGGTTTACAGCAGGAAAATCCGGGAACAAGCACCGGACGCGAATTCTTCGGTTCAGGCGCTTCCATTGCGTCTCATTCTCCTGCTGACGGCAAATTGATTGGTAACATTAGCACCACGACAGCGACAGATTATGATCGCGTTGTGAAGACCGCACAAGAAGCTTATCTGACCTGGCGTATGATGCCCGCCCCTAAGCGTGGTGAGATTGTTCGGCAGTATGGCGACAAGCTTCGTGCGAAGAAACAGGAGTTGGGTCAGTTGGTATCTTATGAGATGGGAAAATCACTTCAGGAAGGCCTGGGCGAGGTTCAGGAGATGATCGATATCTGTGATTTCGCGGTAGGCTTGTCTCGCCAACTCTATGGGTTGACGATGCACAGCGAACGTCCGGGCCACCGCATGTATGAGCAATGGCATCCGCTGGGAATTGTTGGAATCATTTCTGCCTTCAATTTCCCTGTTGCGGTATGGAGCTGGAACAGCGCGCTGGCTTGGGTTTGCGGCAATGTGTGCATCTGGAAGGGAAGTGAAAAGACGCCGCTTTGCGCGATTGCATGTCAGCATATCTGGAATGAAGTGGCGACAGAAAACAACCTGCCTGAGGGTATATCATCCATCATTACCGGCGATGTAAAGGTGGGCACTATGCTCACGGAGGACAAGCGAGTTCCACTTATTTCAGCTACAGGAAGCACCCGCATGGGCCGTATTGTAGGCGCTAAAGTCGCAGAACGTTTCGGTAAGAGTCTTTTGGAGCTTGGTGGCAATAACGCCATTATCGTCACGCCAAATGCCGACTTGAAGATGACCATTATTGGAGCTGTATTTGGCGCTTGTGGTACAGCCGGACAGCGCTGCACAACGACACGCCGCTTAATCATCCACGAGAGTATTTTCAACGAAGTGACGGAGAAATTGGTTCAAGCCTACGGTCAATTACGAATCGGCAATCCGCTTGATCAAAATAATCACGTTGGACCTTTGATTGACACGGCTGCGGTGGAAATGTATAGCGCTTCAATCGAAGCTGCGAAGGAGCAGGGCGGAAAGGTGTTGGTAGAGGGCGGTGTACTTACAGGCGCCG
Source organism: Flavobacteriales bacterium (assembly GCA_046304755.1). GTDB lineage: Bacteria > Bacteroidota > Bacteroidia > Flavobacteriales_D > Sanyastnellaceae > JAIBBG01. The sequence goes on along the minus strand of JBKCDO010000130.1, from coordinate 5,451 downwards.
GTTATGAAAGTGGTTGCTATGTGAAGCCCTGCATCATCGAGGTAAAGGATTCGAGCCTACCGATTGTTCAGCACGAAACGTTTGCGCCGATTTTGTACGTAATGAAATACAAGGACTTGTCTGAAGCAGTGGCTATGCAGAATGGTGTTGTTCAAGGTTTGAGCAGTAGCATTATGACCACGAACATGCGAGAAGCGGAATACTTCCTTTCGGTGGAAGGAAGTGACTGTGGAATTGCCAATGTGAACATTGGTACCAGTGGTGCGGAAATTGGCGGTGCTTTCGGTGGTGAAAAGGAAACCGGTGGCGGCCGTGAATCCGGTTCTGACAGTTGGAAGAGCTACATGCGCCGCCAAACAAACACGATCAATTACAGCACACACCTTCCCTTGGCTCAGGGAATCAAGTTTGATTTGTAAGAATCCGGGAAATACAACAAAAAAGGGGCTTTTGGCCCCTTTTTTTATCTTCCTAAGTACATCAGCAAAATGGAAATATCCGCCGGGTTTACACCGCTAATCCTGGATGCCTGTCCTAGCGTTTCAGGCTGAATGGCGATAAGTTTCTGCCTTGCCTCTGTGCTGATGTTCGTGACTTTAGAGAAATCGAAGTTGAGAGGGAACCGTATGTGTTCCAATCGCAGAAGTTTTTCGGCCATATCGCGCTCTTTGGCAAGGTAACCACTGTATTTGAGTTCAATTTCGGCCTGTTCAAGGATTTCGTCACGAATTTCCCCAGTGTTTTCAACGCATTCAAGGATGGATGGATATAGGGGGGTAAAATCCGACAATCGGAGTTCCGGACGACTGAGTATACTCGACAGCTTGAGTTTTTGCGTTATGGGGGCGCTCTTGCGTTTTTCAAGGGTCCCAGCGACTGTTTCCGGGTCGATGGAGAGCTTTTCGATGTGTTTAAGCAGAAGTTTCTTCCCAGCCAGCTTTTGTTCCACGTGAAAAACACGATCCTCTTTTGCCAATCCAATTGCTGCGGCGCGAGGCGTTAGCCGCTCGTCAGCGTTGTCTTGTCGAAGGAGTGTGCGGAATTCTGCCCTGCTGGTGAACATACGATAGGGTTCATCTGTGGATTTCGTGATGAGATCATCGATGAGCACGCCGATGTAGGCCTCATCGCGATTGAGCACAAATGGATCTTTCTCCTGTAGACGCAGGGCAGCGTTAATGCCGGCCATGAGGCCTTGACAAGCGGCTTCTTCGTAGCCTGTTGTACCATTGATTTGTCCGGCAAGGAAGAGACCGGGAATAACCTTCGATTCTAGGGTGTGTTTGAGTTGATCCGGAGGGAAATAGTCGTATTCGATGGCGTATCCTGGCCGAAACATTTTGGCCTGTTCAAAACCGGGAATTTCTCGCAATGCTCGCATCTGCACATCTTCCGGAAGGCTTGTCGAGAAGCCATTTACGTAAATTTCAATGGTATTCCAACCCTCGGGCTCAACGAAAATCTGATGCCTGTCTTTATCTGCGAATCGCGTGATTTTATCTTCAATGGAGGGGCAATAGCGTGGACCAACACCCTGAATTCTCCCGCTGAACATAGGGCTTTGCTCGAAACCCGTTGCCAGTATGTCGTGAACAGTGCTGTTGGTGTAGGTAATCCAGCAGCAGCGTTGATGCGTCAATGGTTTTATGCCAGGGAGATAACTGAATTTTGCGGGTTCTGAATCACCGGGTTGCTCTTCCATTTTGGTATAATCCAGTGATCTTCCGTCGATGCGTGGCGGTGTTCCGGTTTTCATGCGCCCGCTGCGCATACCAAGGGAATTGAGCTGCTCTGTCAAGCCCTCAGCGCCTTTCTCCCCCATTCTACCACCGCCGAATTGCTTTTCTCCAATGTGAATGACCCCGTTGAGAAAAGTTCCGCTGGTTACAATGACCGATCTGCAGTGGAAGCGGATGCCCATACCCGTAATTACCCCCGTGATTTCATTGTTTTCAAAAACAATCTCCTTCACCATGTCCTGCCAGAAATCCACGAGTGGCGTGGCTTCGAGCATGTTTCGCCATTCTTCTGCAAAGCGCATCCGGTCGTTCTGTGTACGCGGACTCCACATGGCCGGCCCTTTAGATTTGTTGAGCATGCGGAACTGAATGGCGGATTTGTCGGATACGATGCCGGAATAGCCTCCGAGCGCATCAATCTCTCGGACGATTTGACCTTTAGCGATGCCACCCATTGCGGGGTTACAGCTCATCTGACCAATCTTATTCATGTCCATGGTTATCAATAAAGTACGCGCGCCGAGATTCGCTGCCGCGGCTGCCGCTTCGTTACCCGCATGACCGGCGCCAACAACAATAATATCGTAGTGATTTGTCATAGATTTTTTCGTTTCACGTGGAACCTTGAGTTATAGAAAATCAGAAAGCTTTTTAAGATAGAATGTTTCCTTTTGGCGCATCGTTTGGATCTCCAATTTTTGCTTGTCTTTGTAGCCGCAAAGATGCATAATACCATGAATGATAACAAGATATGTTTCATTTTGAAGCAGGGTAGAATTTTTGTGAGCATTATCTTTTACCCTGTCAAGGCTTATGTAAAGATCCCCTGAGACAATCCTATCATTGGAAAAATCGAACGTGATGATATCGGTGTAATAATCGTGTTGAAGATGTTCACGGTTCATCTCCAGCAAATGGTTGTCGGAGCAAAAAATGATGTTGATTTCGCCCGGTTGTTTGGATTCAGCTTCAATTGAAGCCTTTATCCAGCGTTTTAAAGCGTTTTTGTGCTTCAAGTCGAGCCGAACATCAATGGTGTGAAAGAAAATCGCCATAGGGCCGCGAAAATACGTTTTTAAAGGAATCAACAAGATATTAACACGCGGAGAGGGCTTGAAAAGAGGTTTTTTTCAGCGATAAATAGTGAAGCATTGCGGGCGTGATTATTTTCACCGCCATGAAAAATATTGCTGTACTCGTTGACTATACTGAAGGCTGCAAGCTTGCGCTTCAACAAACGCGCGTCTTAGCGGAATTGGCCGGCTCGCATGTGCATGTGTTGAATGTCACTTCGAATGATATTTCAGACGAAGAGCACGCCCGTTTGGCGGCTTTTTCTGTGGAACAGCTTGGCACATCAATTCCAATGTCAACACGTTTGGCAGACGGTCGTTTGATGACGGCGCTCACCGAAACGCTTGAGGAAATGAACCCCGACCTGATTGTCTTATGTACGCATGGGGTGAAGGGAATTGTACAGCACTTATTTGGAGCGCGAATTCTGGCGCTAGTACAGTCGCTGGACAAGTCGTTTTTGGTAGTGCACGAGAACACGGCAGTTCGCGAAGAAGGTTTTGCGAAAATCTTATTCCCGGCAACGCACAGCAGCGTAGCGAGCGTCCTTATTCATCAAGTAATGACGTTGGCCGCAGAATGTGATAGCGAAGTTGTGTTCTATGAGATCGACAAATACGTCGGTGATGTCGAAGGAGATATTCAAAAGAACTTTGATGCAGCCAAGAAGATTTTTAAAGCAAAGGGAATACGCTTTAGTCATGTCAAAGAAGAGGTCAATAACCACTCGATGGGATATGCCCGTCAAACACTGGCCTATGCTGCCGAAAACAGCATTGGGTTAATCGCTACGCCATCCGAAGTTGTGGACAATGGATTCTTGATGATGAAGTCGGATAAAGAAATGTTGCTGACCAATAGCCAGGGTATTCCTATTCTGGCTTGCGGCTAAATTAGGCTGTTGCTTTTTCGAGTACAGCAAAATCCAGGATAACCACGCGGCCATTGTCTTCAAATGCACACGCGTCGGCTAACTTTTTCATGAGAAAAACACCGCGACCGTGCGGTTTTTCGATGTTTTCCGGAGCCGTAGGGTCTGGAAGATTGTCGTAGTCAAAGCCGGCGCCTTCGTCTTCAATTTGAAAACGCATCATGTTGTTGTTGATGCTGAAGTGAATCTGCACTTGCTTGCCGGGATCGAGCTTATTACCGTGAACGATGGCGTTGTTCACCGCTTCAGTCATAGCAATCAATAATTCGCCGTAATAGTCTTCTTTCACGTGGAACTCAGCGCATACATCATCGATGAGTTGCTCAGCGACGTGAATATTTTCAAGTACGGATGGAAACTGAAGGGTTCTGTTGGTTGAAGCCATAATGCAATTATTGGTCGCCTAATTTATTGAAATACGAATTTACCTTTTCCTTGTAATAGGGCTTCATAGAAGGCGGAACAGTTTTCAACAACTCCGTTTCCTGTTGCTTTTTACGCAAGTACTCCTCGTACTTCATCGGATTGGACGTCGGATAATCGCGAGCCTCGTTGCTTTTGCGCTCATTATCGCGATCACGAATACGCTCGGCTTCTTCGGCTTTCAGCAAGCGAATTTCGATATCACGCTGTCGGCGCATGGTTTCTTCGCTGACGCGATTATTGACGATATCCTTCTGCAGTTGCTCCATCTCTTTAGCAATCTGCTTCAATTCATTTCCATTACCGCTGCCATCCTGATTTAATTCAGCAGCCTTTTCTTCAACAGCCTTGCGAATGGCCGCTTGTTTGGCTGCCATTTCAGCAAGTTGCTTGCTCATTTGTTGGCCACCGGAGTTGTTCTTTCCCTGATTTTTCCCCTGCTTTTTCATTTCATCTAACTGCTTGGAAAGGCCTTCCTGCATTTTTTTGAGTTGTCCCGCGCTGGGCTTCGGCTTACTTCCGCTGCCACCGGGTTTATTGCAACTACCGCTGCCGGGTTTGCTATTGGCAGATTGCTGTTGCATTTGTTTCAACGCTTCATCCAACATCAGAGCAAGATTGTTGAAGCTTGTCATCACATACTGCTGAGAAGCGGCTACTTGAGGCGTTTGACGCTCCGGAATAAACTCCAGCGCTTTCTCCATGTTCTCGTTGACCAGGTTGATTTCGCGATTGACAGCGGCGCTGACTTGCGGCACGCGTTTGCTCACTGCAAAGAGCGAGTCTTCGACCATCTTGGCGTCATCTTTCAATTTGCGTTGTGTTTGACCAAGTTTGTTGTAATTCGGATCTTTTGTATCAATAGCAGCGAAGTTGTTCATGAGCGCTTCCTGATCGAAGCTGAGCGTAATGATGTTTTCCAGCAGCGCCCTCAATGACTCCATGTTTTCTTCTTGCTGTTCTTGCTCTTGCGCATTCATGGCCATGTCCATTTGTGAGGCCATATCCTTCATTTTTTTGGCTGCGCTTTTCTGTGATTTCGATGCGCTGCTCTTCTTGCTCTTGCTCAACTCTTCGCTGCTCTTTTTCTGATCCTGTTCAATCTCTTGCTCCTGGCTATCAGTGTCAGGCATGCCATTAGGATTCTCCAGCTCTTCATTCATTTTCTTCAACTCGTCCATTTCTTTCTGGAGCTCTTCAAACGCTTTGTTTAGGGAATCTTGTTTGGATTTTAATTCATCGCTATTGGCATCTTTTTGTTCGCTCTCGTTGGCAAGCTTTTCC
>JBKCDO010000129.1:0-12633 GCA_046304755.1 Flavobacteriales bacterium | reverse complement strand
GCGACAGTTCCACATGCACACCGACCCCCGAGGCCAAATTACCGCCGAAACATCCGGCCCCCGAGCGAAGTCGAGAGGCTGAAATCTCCCATCCATCACGCCTGTTTTTTTGATTGTGATTTAGGGCATCTGCACTAAATTAGTTGGGTGAAAAAACAGACCATCAAATACCTCGATTTTGAGGTAGATAAGCTAACCCGATCGATTGAAAATGTCAGAACGGGTGACAGTTTTTCAACAGTTGTGTCTGTCCTCGTAAAGGAAGATCTCAAATCAGTGTCTAAGCGAAATGGCTGGAAGTTTAACTGGAAAGATGAGTGGAGCCTAAATGATCGAGAAGTCTATAAGCTGACTATCGAAAGCAGTCCTGAGGTTATCCAGGCAGTGATTAGTTTACGCATTGAAGAAAACTTCATTTATATGCCCCTGATTGAAAGTGCACCGTTCAATCGTGGTAAGGATAAGGTGTATTTAGGAGCGCCCGGTAATCTTGTGGCATTTGCATGTCGCCTTTCTTTTCAAAGGGGTTTTGATGGATTTGTTTCTTTTCACGCCAAAACGGCCTTGATAGATCATTACGTAAAGTCCCTTGGTGCCTCGCATCATGGAGGTCAACTTATGGTCATTGAATCAACCGCTGCTGCCTTTTTAGTAGATAAGTATTTTAAGTCTTAAAAACATGGGAATAGTAAGAGAACCAATGGGTGTAGATTTTGAGTTTATACCAAAACCATTGACAAAAAAAGAGAAGGAGAAAATCAATAAGATTATTCAGGATTTTAAAAAGAAACAGGCAGCGAAAAAATCGTCACAGAAACAAAAGAAATCCCCCAAATCGAAAAAGTGATTTTCACCATGCGTCTCCTCCTTATCTCATTCCTCCTACTCTCCACCGCCGCCCACGCCCAGCGCAAACCGCAAGCAAAACAAACTGCACCAGGTGCGACTGCCGGCGCAGAACGTCTGCAATCGCTCAACACAGCCCGCACGGCCGCAAGTGATAGCCCTTGGCGTGATGTGCCTGCGCGTTGCATCGGTCCAAGTGTCATGAGCGGTCGCGTGGTCGATCTCGAAGTGAATCCGCAAAATGCACAACACTTTTATGTGGCCTATGCCAGCGGTGGTCTGTGGGTCACGCGCAACAACGGCGTGTCGTTCGAACCCGTGTTCGACAACGAAGCAGTGATGACCATCGGTGATATCGCTGTCGATTGGGTACACAACGAAACCATTTGGGTGGGCACCGGCGAAGTGAATTCTTCGCGCTCTTCGTATAGCGGTGTTGGAGTGTATCGCGTGCTTCCCATTCAACAGCAAGATGGCACGCTTCGCTATAAGGCCGAACACAAGGGACTTCCCGACACACATCACATCGGTCGTGTAGTTGTGCATCCTTCCGATCCAAACACGATTTGGGTGGCTTCACTCGGTCCGCTATACACCGGCGGCGGTCAACGCGGTGTATTCAAAACAACCGATGGCGGTGCAACCTGGAAGCAAACACTCACTCCCGCGGAAGGCTGCGGCGCAGTGGATTTGGTCATCGACCCCATCAATCCGAATGTGCTTTATGCTTCCACCTGGAACCGCACACGCACGGCCTGGAATTTCAAAGGAGAAGGAACCGGCAGTGCAGTGTGGTCGTCGAACGATGGAGGAAACACCTGGAAGATGATGTCGCACTCGGCCGATGGCAAGACGGCCTTCAACAGCGCCGTGCCGCCAGAATCTGTCGGTCGCATTGGACTTGCACTGCATCACAGTGCCTCCGCGCATCGTTTGTATGCCTTCATCGACAATCAGGCGCATCGTCCCGATACAGCGCTCAAAAAAACGGAAGATGGTTGGAAGAAGGATATGTTCCGCGAAATGAAGGCCGATGTCTTTCTCGCACTTTCCGATTCTTTGCTGAATCAGTTTCTGCGTGATAATGGTTTCGAAGAAGAACACACCGCTGCTTCAGTGAAAGAAAGGGTGCGCGGCGGAAAGCTTCTGCCGACTGCTCTGTATGACTACCTCTACGATGCCAATGAAGATCTATTCTCCACGCCGATTGTAGGTGCCGAAGTATATGCATGCTCTCCCGACAAGGCCGATTGGAAACGCACGCACGCCGATTACCTCGATGATGTTGTCTTTACCTACGGCTACTATTTCGGGATGATTCGTGTGTCGCCCGTTGATGCCAACAAAATTTACATCGCCGGTGTGCCCATCATCAAAAGCAGCGATGGCGGCGCAACGTGGAAGGGCATCAATCCCGGTAATGTGCACGTCGATCATCACGCGCTGTGGATCAACCCGAACAATCCGAATCACCTCATCAATGGAAGCGACGGTGGTGTGCAGATTTCTTACGACGATGGAGCAACGTATGTGAACTGCAATTCGCCGGCTGTGGGTCAGTTCTACACCGTGCAGGTTGACGACGCGAAGCCGTACAACGTTTATGGCGGTTTGCAAGACAACGGTGTCTGGTATGCGTCGTCGCGCACGGAGCCGAACGAAGACTGGCGTATCACCGGTCGAAATGATTTTCAGGAAATCCTCGGTGGCGATGGTATGCAGGTGATGGTCGACACGCGCGACAACAATACACTCTACACGGGTTATCAGTTTGGAAATTACACGCGCGTCAAACTGCAGGAGGAAGATTACAAAGATTTATCGGTGCGTCATACACTGGGTGAACGTCCGCTGCGATGGAATTGGCAAACGCCCATTCTCCTTTCCAAATTCAATCAGGATATTCTTTACATCTGTTCGAATAAAGTACATCGATCAACGGATAAAGGTGAAACGTTCACAACGCTCAGCGGTGATTTAACGCAAGGCGAAAAGCCGGGCAATGTGCCGTATGGAACATTGACGACCATCGATGAGTCGAAGCTGCAGTTTGGCTTGCTGGCAGTGGGTAGCGACGATGGTCGCGTGCACGTTTCGCCCGACAACGGCTACACGTGGAATGATGTGAGTGCGGGATTGCCGGCTAATTTGTGGGTAACGCGCGTGCAATTTTCATCGCACGAAAGAAATAGAATCTATGTTGCGATGAATGGTTATCGAAACGATCATTTCGCTCCCTACTTGTTGGTTTCCGATGATTTGGGAAAGTCTTGGCGTTCGATTGCTTCCAACTTACCGCTCGAGTGTGTGAACGTGCTGCGCGAGGACAGCAAGCATCCCGATCTATTGTATGCAGGCACCGATCATGGCTTGTATGTGAGCACGAATCGTGGAGAGAATTGGAGTGCATTCAGCGATGACTTGCCTGCGGTTGCGATTCATGATTTAGTGGTGCAGGAAAGAGAAGAGGATTTGGTAATTGGTACACACGGACGTAGCATCTGGATTATCAATCTGGAATCACTCCGTGAATTCATGAGCAGAAAATCAGAAGGTTCAATAGTGTTGCAAATTCCGACTGTCAAATGGCAAGGCAGTTGGGGTGGCAATTGGAGCAAATGGCTGGAGGCGAAGATTCCATCGCTGCCGATATCCGTTTACGCGGTGAATGTTGCACGAGTGAATGTGGACATATACGGTCCTGATTCGCTCCTGATAGCATCAATGGGAAAAGTCTTTTTGGATGAGGGTTACAACCTCATTCCGTATGACTTGTCCATCAACGAGGATGTTGTAAAACCACTTCAAGAAGCGCTCAATAAAGGAAAGGATGCCGGTAAGTCGGTTAAAATTCGCAAAGCGGATAATGGCAAGTACTATCTGCCTAAAGGCGAATATCGCATTGAGTTTGCCGGTAATGTGGGGACCTATGTTCCCGACGGCAAGGAAGTGCGGGGTGACTTCGGAAAGAAAAGCATAAGTTTTCTGATCGAATAGGCGAGATGGCTCGACCGAATTAATTTTGCCGCATGGTATATGAAGCTTCATTGGGCGGTGTCATCCGTATCATTTTATGGATACTGGCCATTTCGTTTATCATTCGTCTCATCGCGCGTTTGGCTATTCCGCATGTAGTTCGGGCTGCTCAGGAGCGCATGCAGGAGGAAATGCGCCGCCGGCAAGAGGCTGCGCGTCCGCCCAGAAGGGAAGGACATGTCACGGTTGAAACCGATACCCAACGGTCATCAAAATCCGACAAGGGTGACTATGTGGATTTTGTAGAAATCAAGGAAGATTGATGACTCTTCGCGGGGATACCCTAAATTCACGCGCCAAACCATTATTTCAAAGCATTAACGTATGAAAAACAAGTTGCTTGCACTGCTGCCTCACGTGGTTGCAATCGTCGTATTCATGGTAGTTGCCATGACCTTTTTTTCCGGGATCAATGACGAGTATGGTCTCAAGCAGCCCGATATGGATAAGGTAATGGGGATGTCCAAGGAGCTTTCGGATTATCGTCTTATGAATGATGAGGAGCCGCTTTGGAGCAACAACATGTTTGGCGGTATGCCCGGTTATCAAACCAACATGAGTTATCCTTCGAACTGGGTACGCCCGATTGATCGTTTCTTGAAGTTGTACTCGGAGCCATCCATTGGTTCGCTCTACATGTGCATGTTTGGTTTTTACATTCTCATGTTGTGCTTGCGGGTGAATCCGTGGCTGGGAATAGTGGGTGCGGTGTCGTTTGGGTTATCTACGATCAATATTCTCTACCTCGGCGGTGGTCATACGTCGAAGGTTAATGCGATTGGATATATGGCTCCCGTTTTAGGAGGCGTAATTCTCGCGTTGCGTGGGCGCTGGTTGCTCGGAGGCGCTGTGTTTGCGCTGTTCTTCGGACTGCATCTGGCATCGAATCACTTGCAGATGACATACTACCTCGCATTCCTGGTGGTTGCAGTTGTGGTTGGTGAAAGCATTCGCTTGCTCTTGAATAAGCAATGGATAGACATTGCGAAGGCGGGTGGTGCGCTCATTGTTGGTGCCGTACTCGCAATCATGCCGAACTTTGGAAGTATCTACACGACCTATGAATACAGTAAGCTCACTACACGCGGTCGTTCCGATCTGACCATCAAACCCGAAGGAAAGGAAGACAACGCGCAGGTGGCCGATGGTTTGAATACAAGCTACATTCTCGAATACAACATGGCTCCCGGCGAACCCTGGGCGATGATGATTCCTAACGCGAAAGGTGGAAGTTCTTCGATTGCGCTTGCCGACAACAAGGAGGCGATGCAGCGTGCACCGAAGAATTTGCGCGAGAATATGCAGGGCTTCACCCAATACTGGGGTGATCAGGGGAGTTCCGCCGGTGCATTTTATTTTGGTGCGGGCATGATGTTCCTCTTTGTGCTGGCCCTCATTTTGGGTCGTGATTCATTGCGCTGGCCATTCCTGGTGATTGCCGTGATTGCCATTCTGCTTTGCATGAAAGACATGCACGCTTTGAATCGTTTCTTCATCGAGAAATTTCCGATGTACAACAAATTCCGTGACTCTAAAATGATGCTGGTGCTTATTCAGGTTATGGCGCCTGCATTGGGAATTCTGTTCGTCGATGGCCTGCTGAAAAACGGATTAAATCAAAGTCGCCGCAAGCTCCTTTTTGGTGTGATGGGCGGATTCCTTGTGGTGTTGTTTGCACTGATAGCATCACCCTCGATTACCGGTCCACTGATTTCAAACAACGAAGTGGAGTACTTCGATCAAATGCGCGATCAGTATAAGTCGGATGCCCGAACCGTAGGAATGATCGGCGATATCGAGGATGCGCTGGTGGACGTGCGCTCGGCTGTGTTTACAGAAGATGCGCAGCGCACCTTGTTAATCGTCATTGCTATAGCAGCGGTGCTCGTGCTGATTTCACTCAATAAGGTGAAGTGGCAAGTGGTTGCTGCAGTAACGGGTTTGATCTTCCTTGGCGATATGTGGTCGGTGTCTTCGCGTTATTTCAACAGTGAAAAGAAAAAGGATCCACGTTCGGGTAAAATGGAATTCGCGCATTACGAGCGTGTGGACGATCGTATTTTCCCTTATGCTCCTGACACGTGTGACATGCGCATTCTGCGAATGGAAAGCGCGAATATTCCGGATTTTGGAGCGAAGGTCGCGAAGCTTGAAACGGCAATGTCGTCTCGCGTGCCATTCAAAGGGAAGGACCCAAAGAGAATTCATGCTGCCAGCGAATTCGGTGCCTTGCAACTCAGCACGAATTATCGCGTATTGCTGGCAACGCCGGGTGTATTCACAGACGTTACGGCTGCTTATTTCCATAAGTCTATCGGTGGCTATCATGCCGCGAAGCTGAAGCGTTATCAGGAGATGATTGATTTTTATATCGCTGATGAGATTGAGGAGGTTAATGCCGCAATCAAAACGGGAAGTCCCATGGTGGTTGATTCGGTGATGGCCTCTACCGGTGTGCTGAATATGTTGAATACGAAATACGTCAAGTACAGTCCCGGCGCTGCGCCTATCAGCAACATTCATGCGCTGGGTAATGCGTGGTTCATCAACGACCTCAAGATGGTAGCGACAGCCGATGAAGAAATGCAGGCCTTGGCGGAAATGAATCCGGCAACAGAAGTTGTGGTCAACAAGGAATATGAAAATCTCTTGTCAGGCGCCGGTTCTCCTGACAGCGCAGCGCGTGCAGCGATGACGTCCTATGGCACACGTCGCATCAACTATGAGGTTTCTACTCCGGTGGCAGCTCCGCTGGTGTTCAGCGAGATTTACTATCCGGCAGGATGGGTATGCCGCATTGATGGACAGGAGACGCCGTATTTCCGTGCGAATTACTTCTTGCGAGGTGTGGTCGTTCCGGCCGGTGAACACAAAGTAGAATGGTCCTTTGAACCAACGACATACGAAACCGGCATTAAGGTCAATATGGCCGGATCGGTATCGCTTCTGTTACTGGTTCTGCTGGTGTTTGGGGCCGAGGTTTGGAAGTGGTGGCGGAAGGGTGCGTAGTCTCGGTCAATCCTCGTTTTTGGTGAGTTGGCTAACATGCCCAAACATCAACAGCGGAATCACAACACTTGGTATCCAGCTGCCGGGGAAATGCACGATAAGGTAGTTGGGTGATTGAAAAGCCACTTGCTGCAAGGCCGATGGTGCCGACAGCAGCATGGAAATCCATGCTGTTACCAGCGAGAGCAGTCCCAGCGAATGCCATACACGCTCCATCAGGGAGGAAGATGGGTTGGAGCTTCTTTGGCGCATGACAGACGGCAGCGCCATCATCAAGGCAGCATCAAAAAGCAAACAATAGAGCCAGATGCCACCGGGCGCTTGCTTATGCTGCACAGCCCAGTGCATGATTCCGTAAACGGGTAAGCGTAGGAGCTGTATCCAGAGCAGGGTGGGTCGATGCAAGGCCACGCGAAACGATTTCAATGCAGGGAGAAATCCAACGGCTATGATGAGTATAAAAGTGGTTATGTAGGGGAAAAGTACGTTCACTGTTTTTCGATCCATGTACCAGCGATTCAGGGATAGGGTACTCTGGAAAATAATCCAAAGCAGAACAACCACCCCGATGAGCGTTGCGCTGCGCTGCAGACGTGCGTTCGAACTCAGGGCAATAGCGAACAAAAAGGCCACAAAGGTTGTTATAGTAAGTATGACAATGGAGAGCGTTAAGCCTGCTGGTATGTCGAGCATGTTTTTTTGTGCAAATAACGTTTCCAATCTGTTAAACCGAACTTTTTTGTGAATCTTCCAATAGCTTTGACCGCCGAAAACAAGGAACAAGACCCGATTGCTGAAGGGCGGGATCACGTGATGGCGGATGCTTCATTCAACAACGAAATTCGATGGCAAATCATCGAACACACACGCGACGTTGATCCGCTTGTTTGGGGTTCCTTGCATCCTCAAAGTGGCGCTTTTCTCTGTCTTGATTATCTAAGCGCACTCGAGGAAGCTCACGATGAAGGCCTTGAAGTGCGCATGGCGATTTTCTTCCGTGGAAAAACGCCGGTGGGTATAGCAGCTTTTCAAATTGCGCATTTTATGACATCGGAAGATGCCTACAGCAACGTGTTCTTGCGCAAGTTGAATGCACTTGCTCGCTGTATCCGAGGGAAGCACATCCACAACATCTTAATCAGTGGTAATGCCTTCGCAACGGGAGAACATGGGTTTACGTTCAGTGATGATGTTTCAATGGATGTAATCGCCAAGAGTCTGCGAGGCGCGATGGATGCCATTGCCAAACTCGAGCAAGCCAAGGGCCGTCGTATTTGTGCGATGGTAACCAAAGACTTTTATCCCGGTCTCGAGCCTGTCGCAGAATCTTTAGAGAAGTATCGATTCAAACGCTTTCAGGTGGATCACAATATGGTGATGCCGGTACTGCCTGAGTGGCAATCGTTCAATGATTACCTCGAAACACTGAACACCAAATTCAGAACAAAAGCAAAGGCCACCCTCAAGCGTTCTGCTGCATTGGAAGTTCGAAGCGCTTCCGCTGAAGATATCAATGAGCATGCAGCGGTATTGCAGCAGCTCTATGAGAATGTCTACGAGAAAGCTGACTTCCGATTGGGAAAACTCAACGTGCGCACACTAGCCGGTTTGCGCGCGCGCATTCCCGGTCAGTTCAGCGTAAACCTCTATTTCCTCGAAGGAAAACTGGTGGGATTCATGTCGGCGATGCGCTGCGGTCAAGTGTTGGAAGCGCACGTCATCGGTATCGATTACGAAGTCAATCGCGACCACGGTGTCTATCAGCGCATGTTGTACGACTATGTAGCGCTGGCCATTGAGCTGCGTTGCACGCGCATTGTATATGGACGAACGGCAGCAGAGATTAAGTCTACCGTTGGTGCATTTCCGGTGAATTTAACCTGCAGCATCAAGCATCGTCGTTCGATTTCAAACGCTTTGCTTCGACTCATCATTCAATACGTGGTGCCTTCAGAATATCCGCAACGACAACCATTCAAAGCCGAAGTGCAAGAAGCACTCATGAAAATACCGTTGTATCAAACTCCTGCTCATGCTGCAAAAAAGTGAACGAACCTTATTGTTGGTGCTGGCCGCAATTCAGTTCACCAACATCGTTGACTTCATGATCATGATGCCGATGGGAGATATTTTGAAGAAGGAACTATCCATCGGTCCTCAGCAATACGGATTATTGGTTTCGAGTTACGGCATTGCTGCTTTTGTTACGGCGTTTGCCGGTGTATTTTATCTGGATAATCTGGATCGTCGAAAGGCGTTGCTCACCGCCTATTTCGGATTTATGCTCGGCACACTTTCGAGTGCTATTCTGCCCAACACGTCAGAGGATAGTATCAATTACCTGATCTTCATTTTCACGCGGGTGATAACTGGATTGACCGGTGGATTGCTCGGAGGACTGGTCATGTCCATCATTGGTGATGCTATTCCGATTGAGCGCCGAGGCCGCGCGATGGGCGTTGTGACGATCTCTTTCTCGTTGGCTGCTATCCTGGGAATGCCGGTGGCGCTTACGCTGGTGGATTTGTTTGATAACAACTGGCACGTGCCTTTTTATGGCGTCACCCTGTTGGCGTTGCCGATTTGGCTCCTGGCGTTCAAGAGCATTCCACCCATGTCGGAGCATTTGAAAAACAGAACGCATTTTGATCGCACAGCGGCCATTCGGTTAGCCGTGCAATCACGCGAACAACGCAATGCATTGTTGTTTACAGTGCTCTTGGTCTTGGGACAGTTCACCGTTATTTCATTCATGACGCCTTATTACATCAATAACGTAGGCCTCATGCAAAGCGACATCAAGTGGATTTACCTCGTGGGTGGAGCAGCTACAGTCGTAAGCGGTTTTGCCATTGGACGCATGGTCGATCGCATCGGACGTTTTCGTGTCTTCACCGTTGCTGCGCTCTTGAGCATCATTCCGGTGCTGGTGATTACGCATTTGCCACACGTGCCGCTGTGGGTGGTGTTGGTAATTGCAGGTTTTTTCTTTGTACTGATTTCAGGGCGAATGATTCCGGCGAATACGATTGCTACTACAGTTGTGAATCCGGAACAACGTGCCGGTTTCATGAGTTTGAATTCAGCCATGATGTCGCTGGCCAGTGGTTCCTCCGGAATTATTTCAGGCCTCATCATTTCACAGGTAGATGAGAATAGTCCGCTGATGCATTACGAATGGGTCGGTTACCTCGCCGCCGTAAGCACTATCCTTTCCTTATTGGTTGTGCGCATACTCAAGCGCATTGCCGATGAAAAGGCGGCGAATGCTCATGCTACAGCGCGTCCATAACGCCACCACTTGATGGTTTCCAAAATCAGCAACATCACACCGGCAGAAGCCAGTGCAGGTAGGAAATGCGCGTAGCCGGGAAATTCAAAATTGAAGATGAGGTGAAGCGCCGGAACGCTGATGGCGAGCATCAGCAAACTCATCGCGCCGACAAGAATGAGGATGGTGACATGACTGCGTTCAAGGAACACAGCAATGAACGAACGCGTCTTGGAAAGATCGGCGAGAATGAGAAAAATATTGCCGATGATGAGCGCAGAAAAGGCAATCGCCCGCACTTCACCTTCCGTGTGTCCTTCGCTCACGGAAAGTCCATAAACGGTCAACACTGAAGCCAACAACAGCGCACCTTTGAAAATCGCGAACGCAATTTTTTCTTTTCCGAAGAAGAGTTCGTTAGCCGCTCTGGGCGGTCGTTGCATGATGCCTTTCTCCTCCTGTTCCGATTCAAAGGCAATCGAACACACAGGATCAATGATGAGCTCCATGAATACGATATGAATAGGGAAGAGGAGCACAGGTAATAGCGGAAGAAAGGCAGGTAGCAACGTGAGAATGATGATGGGAATGTGAATCGCCATGATGTACGACATCGCTTTTTGCAGGTTGTCGAAAATGCGGCGACCGGATCGAATCGCAGCCACAATCGAGGCGAAGTTGTCATCGAGTAGCACAATCGAAGATGCTTCGCGAGCGACGTCAGTGCCTTTTGCACCCATCGCCACACCAATGTGCGCGGCCTTCAGTGCAGGTGCATCATTCACGCCATCGCCGGTCATGGCGACGATTTCGCCATTCGATTTAAGCGTGTTGACGATGTGTAGTTTTTGTTCGGGAATTACTCGCGCGAAAATGGAAGTATTGCTGATGCGCGTGCGCAACTCCTGTTCGGGAAGCGCAGCAATTTCATCACCCGTCAAAACATTGCCGTGATGCTCTAGTCCGATACGGTCGGCAATGGCGATTGCGGTGGCTGGATAGTCACCTGTGATCATGCAAACACGGATTCCGGCTTCACGGCATTCTTTCACAGCGGCAGGAACTTCCGGGCGAATCGGATCTTCGAAACCCAGCAAGCCAACGAAGGAATACGCAAAGGCGTGTTGTGTTTCCGGCCATTCATTGCCCACGTGATTGCTCTCAGCCACCGCAATAACCCGGTAGCCGAGTTGTGCCATTTGATGGACGAGCGCCAATTGTTTTTTCTTTTCGGAATCAGATAGTTTACACAAGCTCAGCACCGCCTCCGGCGCGCCTTTCGCGGAAAGATGGTATTCAGTGGAGTGATCAATACGGTAGGCGCGTGTCATCATCAACAGTCCTTTGCTGAGACTATACTCACGCTCAAACTCCATACTGCTCAGTGCAAGTTCGGGATTGGCGTGCACGGCGTAAATGGCTTTCTCCATCGGGTCCGTAGGATCAGCTTGAGAGGCACGGCATCCGATTTCAATCAGTCGTAAAATGTCGGCGTGTGTCACATCAATTTGCGAGGCATCAAGCAGCTCACCTTCGTGCGCGATGGCGGCAACAACCATTTTATTTTGAGTAATCGTGCCCGTCTTGTCACTGCAAAGCACCGTGGCAGATCCGAGTGTTTCAATGGCGCTCGAGCGACGCGTGAGCACATTTTTTTTCGAAAGTCGCCATGCGCCGAGTGCCAGAAAGATGGTCAACACAACGGGGAATTCTTCCGGAAGTATTGCCATCGAAGCGGCTAATCCTGTGAGCAATGATTCGAGAAAATTGCCGCGCTGGAAATAGAAGGCTACAACGACGGTGATACTCAGCACAACGCCGATAATCGAGAGCGTGCGAATGAGCACTTTCATTTCCTTTTGCAAGCGCGTTTCTTCATCCGTAATCGTCTGAAGTGATTTGCCAATCTTGCCAAATTCCGTTTGTCCTCCCGTGGCTGTCACCACTGCCAGCGCTGAACCCTGCACCACGAGCGTGCCGCTGAAGATGGTGTTATGATTGGCTTCATTCGACTTGTTCACGGCCATGGATTCTCCCGTCAGCAGCGACTCATCAACGGAAAGGTGGATGCAGTCGAAAATCGTTGCGTCGGCGGCAATGCGGTCGCCTTCATTCACCACAAGAACATCGCCCGGAACAACTTCGCGACCGGCGATGCGCATCTTTTGGCCGTCGCGAATCACAAGTGCACGCGGCGAAGCCAGATTGCGAAGAGCTTCCAGCGAGCGCTCGGTTTTACGATACTGCGCAAAGGTGATAGCGATGATGATCACAATGCTTGAAACAAGGACCAATCCTTCACGATAGTCCCCAAGCAACATATACAAACTGCCGCAGGTGATGAGAAGCAGAAACATGGGTTCACGAATGACTTCCAAGGCAATGCGCCAGATGTTTTTTGGTTGTGAACCGGCGAGTTCATTGTAGCCATGTTCGGCAAGTCGCTTGCGGGCTTCCTCCGAGGGAAGGTC
>JBKCDO010000128.1:0-15256 GCA_046304755.1 Flavobacteriales bacterium | reverse complement strand
TGTGTCGCCTATGATGAATCGCGAGTGGCGCATCTTGGTTGATCAAAATTTAGCGGGAAGTGCCACCAACCAAACGCGTATCTATTTTGCTTCGAACGGTCCGGCCCTGAGTTATTCCGGTACCGGCTCTGCGGGTGTGCAAGGGTATTTTCTTCTGCTGGGTGAAGCGCTGTCAGCGGACGTGATTCGTTTTTATTATGACGATGGTATCACCACCACATTGATAGCTTCCGGTCAAACGCCTATCAATGCGGCGTTTCAAGCGCGTCTGAAGATCACCGTGGATGCTATGAACAGTTGGACGCTTTCGGCTGATTTCACCGGTGGTGAAAATTATGTCGAAGAATTTTCGATTGTCGAGAATGGCTTGAGTTCGAGCACTCACCTTAGCATCATCAATACCTACACGGCGAGCAACATCGACAACTTCGCTTTCGATGACATTTACATCGGTCCTATTGTGGTGGATTTAACGCCTCCTAATGTCCAATCTGTTACTGCCACATCACTCACTTCCATTGACGTTTTGTTCAATGAAGCGGTGAATTCGTTTACGGGCACCAACCCGGCGCACTATTCCATTGTGAATGTTGGCAACGCCCTTTCGGCATCGATTGATGGAACGAATCCGGCCCTGGTTCATTTGACCACTCCGGCGTTCAATGCGAATACAACTTACACGCTCGGCGTTCAACAAATTGCCGACTTAGCCGGCAACACAATGTCGCTTCCGAACCTGATTGAGTTCAGTTTCTTCGAAGCTGTGTCTGCTAATTACCGCGATGTTATTTTCAATGAAATTCTGGCAGACCCAACGCCCTCGGCAGGATTGCCGGAGGTTGAGTTTGTTGAACTGTTCAACCAACATCCAACCAATGCCTTCAATTTCGAAGACTGGAAATTTGTCAATTC
Source organism: Flavobacteriales bacterium (assembly GCA_046304755.1). Taxonomy (GTDB): domain Bacteria; phylum Bacteroidota; class Bacteroidia; order Flavobacteriales_D; family Sanyastnellaceae; genus JAIBBG01. The sequence continues at coordinate 14,344 of JBKCDO010000128.1, read as the reverse complement.
ATCCACGGAGAAAATACTTCCTGCGTTTGTGTTGGAGCCTGGGGCACACGTCATTCTGTGCGATATGAATAATGTGGCACTGATGCAGCCCTATGGTAACGTCTTAGGTATTACAGCCTTCACAGCGCTCACCAACACGGGCGATAGTCTAACATTAACAGACAATACCAATCAGGTCATCGACATCATTGTTTACAGTGATGATTGGTTTGAAACCGATGTGAAGCGCGATGGTGGCTGGTCGCTTGAATTGGTGAATCCGAATTTGCCTTGCGCCAATGCCGCCAACTGGCGAGAGAGCATCGCTGACATTGGCGGTACTCCCGGAAGCGTTAATTCGCAATTCAACACTACACCTGATACAACTGCGCCATTTGTGGTGTCGATTGAGGTAATAGACACGCAGACAATTTATCTCACGTTCTCCGAGCCGATGGACACAAGCGGATGGGGCACGCCGGGCTGGGATGTGCTTCCATTCAACAGCGCATACAATGGCAGTTGGTCGGCGCAACTCAACGCACTTACACTCACGATGGCATTTCCCATTTCGCCCTCGGTGTATTATCAGCTTCAGATGAATGGCATTACCGATTGCAGCGGAAATCAAATTGTTGCCACCAGTATTGATTTTGCTCAGGGAGTCAGTCCGCAACCGGGCGACATCATCATCAATGAAATCATGGCGGATCCCGATCCATCGTTCGGCATGCCGCAAGCGGAGTTCATCGAGATTCGTAACAACACATCTACCCTTCTCGATCTTGGAGAATTAACATTGAATAGCGGGCACTTCAACTCATCCATCACTATTCCACCGAATGGATTCTTGGTGATTGCCGATATTGAATACAACACAGCATTCGATCCATCCATTCCTGCGGCATTCATGGAAGGTTTCCCCGGCCTCACCAACAGCGGCATGCTGCTCGAGTTGCGTTCGGGTGAAGAGTTGCTGGATCGACTGGACTATGACATTTCGTGGTACCGTGATGCCGATAAAATCGACGGCGGATGGACGCTGGAACGCATCAATCCCGAGGCCACCTGCAGTGGACGCTACAACTGGAAAGCCAGTAATGCGTCCACCGGCGGAACTCCGGGTGCGGAGAATTCTGTTTACAGCATTGCACCGAATGGTTCACCGCTGGTCGTTGCATACGGTGCACTTGCAGACACGCTGCTCTACATCAGCTTCAGCGAATCGATGGACACACTCAGTTTTGAGGCGCTCAGTGGTGACTTAGGTAACGGCGTTGTGATTGCCAATCACACCTGGAACGTAGACCAAGATCTATTGACGGTGACAACGAGCACGCCGCTCGTCCCGGAAATTCTCTACACCCTCTCACTGATTGGACTCACCGACTGTGATGGTAACGCCAGCGCTGCGCCAGGCATCCAATTCATCCGAGGATATGCACCAATGCCGGGCGATATCATCATCAATGAAATCATGGCTGATGGAACCGATGGCACGCAAACAGCTAGTCCTTCGGTTGATTTCATTGAGCTATTTAATCGCACGAATCGCCTTATCGATTTGAGTAGAATTGAGTTGAATAACGGCTTCTTCGAAAACCAAGTGCTACTGCAGCCGGATTCATTCCTCATCATCACCGACAGCGATAGTGATCCTGCACAGTTCTTTGCTTATCCGAACGTCGCGTATATGACGGATTTCCCGGCACTCACGGAGGATGGAACCACACTCCAACTCCGCTACGAAGGTGAACTCATCGAAGCGCTCACCTACTCTAAAGCATATTACAACGATGCTGAAAAAGAAGCAGGGGGCTGGTCGATGGAGCGTGTCAATCCGGATGATCCATGCAACGCTTCTGACAACTGGCACGCGTGCGTTCGCCAACAAGGAAGCACTGCAGGGCGCACCAACAGCACGCTCGACCGCAGTCCGGATACCCAATCACCTGTCGTCACATTTATTTATTCCGAACCACAGGATTCTGTTACGATTGTCTTTAACGAACCTATTCAGGAGTCGTCCTTCTATTGGACCGTCAATGGTTCGCCATTATTCGAAACAGTGCCGATTATCGCAGGTGAGGAGCACAATGAACTGGTATTGCATTATGGCCCGATGGAGGCCAACACTATCTATACCTTCACTTTAGAAGGCATAACGGACTGCTGGGGAAATTCGGCAGGAACGGTGACAGGTCAATTCGCTGCACCTCGGACGCCTGTCGCAGGGGATTTGATTGTGAATGAAATTCTGTACGATCCGTTTGAAGGGGGAACGGATTTCATCGAAATCTACAACGCGGCAAGTTATCCTGTATCGCTTGACAGCTGCGCCATCAGCGATGCCACAAGCGGCGAGATGAATTCACCCGATTTGATTACTGAGCGCGATTTGATTCTTCTCCCCGGTGAGTTTCTAATTCTCACTAAAGACGGTCGTCGCCTTGCTGAGTTTTATCCGTCAACCAAAAGCAATCGAATCTTCAAGGTTCCGGGTATGTCGGATTTTTCATCCGAAGATGTTGTGTTCCTCTTGTTACCGGATGGAACAGTAAGCGATGAAGTAGCATACAACCCGGACTTTCATTTCAGTTTGCTGAACAGCACGGATGGTGTGTCGCTCGAACGACTCGATTACATGCGCGCATCGGATGACCAAACGAATTGGCACAGTGCTTCGCAAAGCGCAGGATTTGCAACTCCCGGCGACGTGAACTCGCAAGTCATCACCAATTCTTCAGTGGTAACCGAACTCACGGTAACACCCGAAATTTTCTCTCCCGATAACGATGGTTACAACGATGTCATCACGTTCAGTGTAGCGTTGGATGAGCCTGGATTCGTGGGTAACCTCTACCTCTACGACAGCGAGGGCAGACTGGTGCGCCATCTGATGCAAAACACCTTACTCGGTGATACCGGCATCGTATCATGGGATGGTTTGCGCGATGATCGGTCCAAAGCTCCTGTTGGAGTTTACGTGATTTATTTCGAAGCATTCAACACGTTCGGTGCGCTTGTTACAGCTAAAAATTCGTGTGTGCTTGCACATCCACTCGACTAATGTACTTCGTCAAAACGCCCGATGTCCTCAAGCCGTTAGCGAAAGATTTGCTTTGGCATGTGCACACCACGCGCAAAGAAATCTACCTCACGTTTGATGATGGTCCTACCCCGGGAGTGACAGAGCAAGCGCTCGACATCCTGCGTGCATACAACGCCCACGCAACATTTTTTTGTTTGGGTAAAAACGTTGAGTTATACCCTTCGATTTTTGAGCGCATCACTGCCGAAGGACATACCGTCGGCAATCACAGTTATGATCATCCCGATGGTTGGAAGACCGCACCTTTCAGCTATTTGCGCAACGTAACGCGTGCAGGTAATTTCATATCGTCATCATTGTTTCGGCCACCCTACGGACGCATTACGCCTGCTCAAGTGAGCGCGTTGAAAAAACGTTACACCCTGGTGATGTGGGATGTGCTCAGCGCTGATTTCGATTTGAATAAAACGCCGGAGCAATGCCTCAAACATGTTACGGAAAATGGCAAGCCCGGCAGCATCGTGGTTTTCCACGATAGCGTAAAGGCTGAGCGCAACATGCGTTTTGCGCTGGAAGGCAGTTTGGCGTATTTCAGTGAGCAAGGCTATATCTTTCGCGCTCTTTCACACGCATGACAGTCAAACCCAAAAAAGCACTCGGACAACACTTCCTGAAGAATCCGGAAATCTGTGCACGCATCGCCGAAGCCATTACGCTTCACGGAGATTACAAAACAGTGTTGGAAATTGGTCCGGGCATGGGCGCGCTCACGCAGTACTTATTGGCACGACCTGAATTTGAGACACACGTGGTAGAGATTGATCGCGAGAGTGTGGATTATCTCAACGTGCATTTTGGTGCGCTGCGTGGGCGAATACATGAAGCTGACTTTCTGCGCATGCCGCTTGAGAAGCTGTTTGCTGAGCCATTTGCTGTGGTAGGAAATTTCCCTTACAACATTTCATCGCAAATCGTTTTCAAGGTGCTAGATCACATGGATCAAGTACCTGAACTGGTGGGAATGTTTCAGCGGGAAGTCGCGCAGCGCTTCGCGAGCGGCCCGGGCAATAAGGATTACGGAATCATTTCGGTGTTAGCGCAAGCCTATTACGATATCGAATATTTGTTTACGGTAAATGAGGACGAGTTCATTCCGCCGCCGAAAGTGAAGAGCGGTGTTATTCGTATGCGCCGCAAATTCGGTGTTGAACTCGGGTGTGATGAAAGGCTGTTCAAGCAAGTGGTGAAAACAGCCTTCAATCAGCGACGTAAAACACTGCGCAATTCATTGAAAAGCCTCACGCAAGGGAAAGTTGACACCTCTTCGAGCTTGTGGGACAAGCGTCCGGAGCAGCTGGGCGTGCAAGAGTTTGTGGCGTTGACTACTATCGTTCATGCAGGTATTCGCGCTTGATTATTGCGGAATTTCCCTCACCACTCTTCGCAGAACTTCACCTACAATTTTACCGTCCAAGGCCGGAAGATGGAAAGCTTTACACAAATCATCGTACTTACTACCACCGCCGACAATTGGTTTGAGTAGCGCCTCCGGAATAATCATTTCGGGCATGTCGAGAGTTGGAGAAATATTTTTCACACCAATCGTTTTAACCACCAACACCTCCAAGGACGGGTTACCGGGATAGGGTTGTTGATCGATGATAACCGAGAACGCACCGACGGTTTCATTCGGCGACACCGTGCGCACGTTGTTGGCTGCTAATAATTCTTCCCAAATCACATGACTGAAGTCGCGCGATGCAGCTCCCAATATGAGTGAAATAACTAATCCTCCGCTGACGACTACGCCCAAGCCTTCGCCTTGATCATACAATCGATGATCGAGATGAATAGGATGTGTCACCAGAAATCGTGTGGACAAGGCGAGGTTTGCGGTAACACCCAGCGGACGTGCGAAAGAATGCAGCAAGACTTCTTCTTTGCACACAGTTAATCGTGAACTTGAATATCCCTCCCATTGCATTCGGGCATCTTTAGCATTCATCCAAGCGCTGATAGCTGTTTCACGCAAACTATCCGGAGATATGAAACGCGCCATGTAATCAATCGTTGACTCCTTTGTGCCGAAGCTCGCAGGCTGCGCTGCGTATAACTCCATTTTCTCCGTACTGAAAACCACCTCGTCCGTTTCAACATTAATCAATTCGCGTAACGTAGTCACAACTGACCGTTTACCGTCTCCTGTATTACGCACACTGAGCATCGTTATTTTCTGTCGAACGGTGTCGCCGGTGTGAATGGATTTTACCAAGCGCGCATTCCGAAAACCCAAGTGATAAATGGCTCCATGAGTATCCGACATCGATACGCACAGGTAAAGTGCCATCATGAACGGAACGGGCATTGCCCCGCGGCTACCATGACGTAAATCGCCGCTGAACAATTTACTCGTGTGACCGGGATTGTGGGTATAAAAAGACTGCAACCATAGATCAAGCATACCTTCGGTGACGGTCAATTCATAGGGATTCGCGATAATAGCACCGGGCTTAATCTCGGCGTCGGAACGATGGTGAGCGATTCTACCTTTTCTTCCTACCGCAGGCAGATCTCGTCCCGTGGCGATATTCAAAATACGCTGTGCAGCCTTGATATGCGGAGGTCCCACCAACTGACCGTCGACGAGTGCCATGCCATCCGTCTGTCTATTTGCCTTTTCCTTCTTGCCTTGCTCATTGAGCTTTTTTGCCAGGGTATCCAGAAGACCCTCCTTGCGAGCCAGTTCAACGCGACCGGCCCAGGCAATCTCCTCAGCAGATGGGAGCATGCACCGCTTTACAACGGAAAGCTGCTGTCGATGAATGCACGCCTTTCCATCAAAACCGTGTCGTTTTGCTTCGCGTGCTTCTCGCTCCAAGCCAATCACGTCAGAAACTTTGGTGTACGGTGTATCAAACGCTGCGATTCCATTGGCCCGAGCAGCAAATAACACGGCATTACGCGGATAATCCATAGTTGTATGGCCATGCGGTATTGCGCCTGTCAGGCGGAATAAATCACCATGACCCAGAAAAATTCCGATAATTCTTCCACCACCCGATTGAGCTATGGAATCTACACGCAAGATGGCGCCGGGTGTTTCGATTAAAGGCAGCAATTTGGTGCTCCCCTCCTTCAACCCTAACAAGCGCTCTCGGCGCAACAACTCCACATGCAAAGCGTCCAATTCATCCGCTCGTTCGGTCATTGTCGGCATTAACGCTGTGACACCGGCCAATCCAACAACGGCATCCAAATCCAATTTCTGCTCGTCCGGTATAGCATTCTCATTTATTCTTACAACTATAGGCCTATCGCCAAGCTCGCCTTTACTTAATGCTGTTTTCAACCCCTCACGCACCGCTGCTTTCACGGGCAGTGGCACGGCATCTTGAAAGTCGACAATGAAACAATCAGCATCCATTTGCCACGCCTTCTCAAATGCAAACTGAGGCAAAAAAAGCAGGGTCTTCCAGGTAAAGGGATTGAATGACGGCCTTAATCCCTCGGCCAAACGTGGTAAATTTTGCAGGTGGGTCATGGCAGCCCGAATACGATGTCCCTTGGGTGATCGGTGAATGAGCTGCCGGAAATCAGTCGCAGGAACAACCATTATTTCCGACGGTTGATTGGCCACAAGGGCATAATCGATGCGCTCTTCCTTCAATGCTGACCAAAGGCTATTAACCGAATGCGCATCCACGGTGTCCAATACCTCGAGTGTTTCACCTTCCTCTTTTACACGCGTGAATTCCCCGGAGAGGATAAAGTGAAACTGTGGCTCCTCCTTCAGCGGCATAATTTCATCCTCCTGCAAACGGTGAATGCCATATCCTGCCTCCATCGCCAAGCGCATGCCTTCGTCCTTGATGACTCGTGTAAACTGTTCACGCATGCGTTCACGCTGCACCTCCTCAAAGTGTTTGGTGAGCTGTGATTTGACCAGTGCCTTTTTTACATGCCCGGCCATAGGTATCTGCAGCAACACGGAGGGTGAGCTGGCAGTTAACGTAGCGTTTCGAAAGGCCTCCTCTCCTCTAAACAGGGAAGACTCCCCAAGCAAATTTTCCGTGGTGATGCGTCCAACAACGATTGTTTTTCCATCCTCATCCGGAATCGTTGCTTCAATTTCACCTTTAAGCAACCACCAAAAATCGGTTGCACGCTCGCCAATCTGACACAACACATGGCCGGTCTCAATCTGAATTATGGATGAATCCTTTCGCATCGCTTCAAAAAGCGCATCCTCTTCCGAAAGATTTAATGGTGGCTTGGAGAAATACTCGATTATGGCTTGAATCGCAGATTCCGCGGTGGTGTAGGGCATAGCTGTTTTCGTGAGGGCATGAAATAAATAAAAAACATTCACAACAGAAAGAAAAACATCAGCAAACGGCTCCGCAACGTGTTTGTTTAAATTTACGTCCCCGAAAATTCAGCCGAGTCATTGCCCGCATGATCAGCCGCGCCACCATCGACAAAATCTATCAGACCGCCATCATTGAAGAGGTGGTTGGAGACTTTGTGCATTTAAAGCGCAGTGGTTCGGCATACAAAGGGCTTTCTCCCTTTGCTAATGAGAAAACACCTTCGTTCTTCGTGGTGCCGGCCAAAGGGATTTACAAAGACTTCTCATCGGGCAAAGGCGGCAATGTGGTGGATTTTCTCATGCAACATGAGAAGCTGAGCTATCCCGAAGCACTGCGCTGGCTAGCGGCGAAGTATCAAATCGATATCGAAGAGGACAAGCAAAGCGACGAACAACTGCAGGAGAAAAGTGAGCGCGAGCAACTCAGTGTTGTAACAGAATTTGCGGCGCGTTACTTTCAGCAGCAACTGCTTGAAGGCGAAGAAGGTCGCGCCATTGGTCTATCCTACTTTCACGAGCGCGGCTTCCGCGATGATATTATCCAAAAGTTTCAGCTTGGTTACTGTCCCGATAAATGGGATGCCATGACACAAGCTGCGCTGGAGCAACAATACCAGCTTCCTTATTTGGTAAAGGCCGGTTTGACTCGCGAGCGTGACGGCAAAGTCTACGACTTCTTCAGAGGCCGAGTGATGTTTCCGATTCACAACATCAGTGGAAAGGTGATTGCCTTCGGCGGAAGAACACTCAAGGCAGAGAAAGACATTGCGAAATATTTCAATTCACCAGAAAGTGAATTGTACCTCAAGAGTAACGTGCTCTACGGGATGCATTTGGCCAAGAACAGCATTGTCAAGCACGACATGTGTTACCTCGTTGAAGGGTACACTGATGTTGTGAGCATGCATCAAGCGGGTGTCGAAAACGTGGTGGCCAGCAGTGGTACTTCGCTGACTGAAGGTCAGATTAGATTGATTCGCCGCTATACACCGAACATCACCATTCTTTACGATGGTGACAGTGCGGGTATCAAGGCATCCTTCCGCGGAATCGACATGATTCTGAAGGAGGGTATGAACGTTCGCGTGCTGCTCTTCCCTGATGGTGATGACCCTGATAGCTTTTCGCGCAAGCATAGCTCGGAAGAGATTCAGGCGTTCATCAGCTCGAATGCACGCGATTTCATTTCGTTCAAAACCTCGCTACTTCTTGAGGATGCGGGAAATGATCCTGTAAAGCGAGCTGCACTCATCCGCAACATGGTCGAGAGTATTGCGCTCATCCCGGACGGTATTTCACGAAGTGTGTACGTGCAGGAATGCAGCCGTCTGATGGGCATGAGTGAGCAAGTGTTGCTGCAAGAGCTCAACAAAGTTATCGTCTCCAATTTCAAGAAGGAGAAGAAGAGCGATGCGCCGGAAGAAATGCCGGTACTCTATGAGCTTCCGGCCGATGGCTTTCCACAAGAAAGCATTGGTCATTTTTCCATCGAGCATCAAGAGAAAGACCTCATTCGGATTCTGCTGCATTATGGCGAAAAGCCTATAGAAATTACCATCGTCAACGAAGATGGGCATGAAGAAAAGCATCCCGTTTCGGTTGCTGAGTATATCATTAGTAACTTGGAATCAGATGACATTGTATTGGAGTCGCCCGTTTATGCCAACATCTATTCGGAGTATGTTCAACTCATTGGCAGAGAAACATTGCCTCAGGCAACAGACTTCACACAACACCACGATCAGCAAATTTCCGGTGAGTCCTCAGCCATTCTGATCAGCCCGTACAGTTTGAGCGAGAACTGGCAGCGCCATTTCATTTACCCGGAAACAGAAGACATGCACCTGCGCAAAGCAGCGAAAGATTGTGTGTTTCGTTTGAAATTGAAACGCATTCAGCGTATCATCATTGATCTCACGAAAGAGCTCGAGGCCGCTGTGAATGACCACGACAAATACGATGCATTACTCCAAGAAAAAATGATGCTGGATAAGGCACGCACGGAAATTTCACGCTATTTCGGAACGGTCATTACCGGATAACAAACGGAGATGATTGGATGCCGGCGTTCCGGCTATACCAACCATCTCCGAAGTTTACCAAACCAACCAAAAACGAGATTATTCTATGTAGTTGCGGAACACTGTTCGACCTTCCGCAGTATCGACCACCACGATGTAGTAGGCCGATGAAACCAATGATGAACTATCGATATTCACTTCGTTCTTCGAAACCGAACAACTCGTTGAAACCTCTAGCCTTCTTCCAAGGATATCGTAAAGTGAACACCCCAGAATTTCTTTTTGAGCAGTGATAGTAATTTGCCCCTGTTCGAAACGTATCGTGGATGCAGAAAGCGATTGGCCATTACTCGCACTAACGCTGCGCTCAGCCTCGGGAAAACCGGTAGGGCATTCCTTCACGTGAATGGGAGAAATATCCTGAAACGTAATAGCGCATTGCGTTCCCGATTCATAGGTGTTGCATGCGATAGATTCCAGGGCATAGAGATCGAACATGGTTGAGGTAGGATAACTCAAACCATCCTCGTTGCTCAGCACATTGGTTCCTGAATCCCCGCCCCAATGATTGTAGTGTGCATCCAAGATCATCTCACAACTTTCTTCCATACCGCAGGTGGTATCGAGCGTTCCCGCAAAGACATATTGCTGAAATCCCGAAAAATCATTGTAGCCCCGAAGCAGTTGTATGTCGGTTAATTCATCGCATGTCATACAAACCGGTACTTCTGAAAAGAAATTATACCCTGCGCCCTCCAGCGAACTCATGTTCACCGATCCTTGATGCATATAAACACCTTCAATCGCGTTGAAGTGATTGCAGCGCAGATGCAATTTTGCTCCCGCCTTTTCTATGGCGTAATTGGATCCATTCGAAAAGCTGCAATCTTCGACGAATACATTGACCGCACTGTTATCATAGATATAGGAATCATTTGAAAAAATACTTCGTCGCACATTGAAATCCGCCATCAACTGTTCTGTTTGAATCAACGCATGATCGAATACACAATCTGTTACCATACACCTGCCTTCTTCGGCATAAAAACCGGCATTCGGCCCCGTGAATGTTGTTGATTGAATCACAGATTTGCTATTAACGGTGTGCACATCCACATGCTGAAATATGCAGCTATCTATGTCGCACTGACTTGTCCAAACCCAGACCTCTGAGCCTTCAGCCTCCCATAGGTCACTGGCGAAGAAAGTGACGTGACGGGCGCTGAACAGCGCGTCGGTATAGATTGATCCATGATAGGTCAGGTCTACCAATCCGTTCTCTAATTCAATAGATCCCAAGGCCCATTGCGCATTTTGGATGTGTGCGCCGTTGACAATGCGCAAGATTACATCCTGCGGGTCACGCCCTTTCCAATGAAACAACGACAGCGTATCCATGTGCAGCATGTTCTCTGTCCCCGGCAATACCTCCATGTAGCCCGTGAATTCAGAAGCTTCGCTCATCGTCAACGTTGTTCGAGCTGCAATCTTCAATAGACCGCCATCGAATACCATGCGGGAATCCGTGCCGGACAATAACACCTCATGGATGAATTGCGTGTTTGTTCCATTAGCAAAACGTATCTCTGCACCGGAGCGTACAATCAAATGACCACTCAAAATTTCCAATTGACCACCGCGTTGAATTTCAAGCACCGCACCTTCCTCAAGTGTAAGCATACTGCCTTCGCAAATGCGTAGTGTTCCGCCGGCGCCGATTTCAATTCGACTATCTCTTCCGACAGTCAATTGTGCCGTGCGGTACTCCGCAGTGAAATCACCCAATTGCATGAGGCCGTCATGCTCTACTCGCACCAACGCAGGCGTGCAATCCAAGGTGCTCACTTCGAAGTTAAAGTCCGTGCTGAGGTAATCCGTTGACGCATTAAAGTGCGTCGGCACATAGGCATTGAATAACAGGCGACCACCGCTGTGCACATGAACATCGCGCAAATAGGAGAATTCGGGACGACCATAATTGAAGGTGCCATTATTGGGTGAGCTCGATGACAGCGATGTATCCAATCCGGCAACGTCGACTCCAACGACTTCCTCCAAAACGAAGTTTAGATTCGCTTCGGTGAGCTCTGTGTGGTTTTCATTTTGCAACTGCGCAAACCATACGCGGTCGAAATAATCCTCCTCGGGATGTTCATCCAAATACTGATCAACATTGACGTAAGGGTCCTCACTTGAAATACCCACCGCACTTGTCGACAACACAAACGCATGATCTCGGTTGTATTCATCGGGCTGCACATCAGGGCATGGGCTGTCGAATTCAAGTCCATCGGCAAGATGCACAGGCTCGTTGCTAATCGCTCGAGCCAAGGTCTGAATCGTATTGCGCCTTCCTCCCGGGGCATAATCGCGATTCGGAGTAGATGCAGGCGTGTATACGATATCGTGATCCAAATCCACGAGGTCCAACAAACCGAACAACAAACCGCCAAACCAGTAATAAAACTCATTACCGAAATTGGCTAGTCCTGCCGTTGGTTGAACAAACTCAGCAAGGACGTTCAACGCTGGCATGCTCAACGGGTGATTCGCGTTTCCGGATTCGTGATGCAAGGCGTATTTAGCGAGCTCCAAATCCGATAATTGACAATTCCAATCCAGCAATGGCTCCAGGGTATAATCAAGTCCCTGACCGTTGGAGCGTCCGTTCGAAACTGCAATTTTTCTGCATGTGGTCGGGTATCCCATTTCATCTAACAACCCATACCAGTCATTGAACTCAGCTTGATCATTAAATACCTGCACATCGAGTAACTGCTGAGCAGCAGGACGCATCAAGAAACGATCACGAAACAATTGAGCAGACTGTCCACCATGCTCCAAGCTGAACTTAATGGCTTCTTGCAGCGCCCTGGGAATATGAGCGCCTTTGTGCGGTGCATCGAACGAAATCCACAATCGTGTGCACGGATCTTCACCGTTCAATTCCATATCACGCAGTGCATAGCGAGAGATAACTCCGCCCATGCTGGCACCCGCGACAACCAAAGGCTCTTGGCCTTCCTTGTAAGCATTGCACAAACGCAACACTTCTTCTACGAGTTGAGCGTTCAATGACAGCTCCTCAGCACCATCGTAAAAATCGACGAGGACAATATCATATCCATGGGCGCGCAGTTCATTCAACAGTTGCGGCATACGTTGCAAATTGTCGTAGCCGTATTCAAAATCATCACTGGCATCAGGATCCTGAAATCCACTGGTGAACTCGCACCATCCGAAAGTGCCGTGTCGATGTTCTTCATGAATCGGATGTCCATCGCGGTCAATGCCAAAGTCGATGCCTTCCACAAATACAAACGGCTTATCGAACACTCCGTCCTCGCTGTTCAAGGTGTAGGCTCTTCCGCTTACATCGCCTGCATCAAGGGAGAGTTGAATATCCCACGGATGATTCATATCCGTAGACCAAGGCGCGGCATGCGGATAAGGAAATGTAGACAGTGCGCAGGGGTCAAATTCCCCAGCGGATTTTAACACGCACGTTGATTGCTTCATGGCATAACCATTTCGCCAAAGCTTGCAGCGCACGCGACGATCACGCGCCTCTTCTGAATAATCCACCGTATAGATTGAGTTGATCGTCAGCGGGCGAAAACCAAGTCCGTCATCGAAATCAACTTGAACGGAATCGGGGGCGGTTTCGTAGTTCGTTACCCATGCGTTTTCACTGAAGTGAAAACGATACACTTTCGATTGCACATGCGGAGCATCCACCCATAATGCGCAAGCCTCCTTAAGCATACACGGTGAACCCGCACAACCCGGCGTGTGAAAAAACAGGCCATCCTGTCGATACACCAATCCTGAGGTCAATGCATCGGAACGAAAGTCATCGTATAGCACATCGAGTAAAGCCAATGAAAAACATCCTTCGCGGTGTGCAACGCTGTCTTTGAATTCGCGGAACTGAGAGAAGTCGGACAAAGAAAGGGTGGAGTCCAAGGCCGCGTGAGAGAAAGACATGAACAGCGAAGCACACTGCGAAGCGGTCAGCACATTGCTATCCGACGAGGGATCCAACACGGGTATCGTGTTGTATGACTGCGGAAAGAAAAAGTTGCTTCCCAAAAAAGAAGGTTCAAGCGAATGGAATGGCGAACGCAATTGAGCGTTCAAATCCGACGCAGACATCCCAAGGATGAAAAGGCACGCGCAGCGCGCGCTAATAAGCGAGAGTTTCATGAGTACGTTGTTTTAGAGTGAATAAGAAGTGAGTGAAGGAGCTCAATAGCGGAAGATGAGATCCAATGTGTCGCCGGGGTGAACAAGCACATCCAGCAAATTGGTGGAGACAAAATCATCCCCGTTGGTAAATCGCTTGACTCTAAGAATAGCGTTGACACCGCCGATAACTCCCAGATGCGCGAAGTATCCGCCGGGAACCGCACCCTCCGCTTCATAAGTGTCATTGAAATCACTGAAGGCTACAACGCGCAGTTCAGGATTCAGCGGGAGTGTATCCACCAGGTGAATCTTCACCCACGCTTTTGGTCGAAGCTCGTAGTAACCGTCTGAGAGAAAGTCGTCTTGCAGCGTGTAGCCTGAACCGCAAACGTCCCAATAGGTGTCTCCGGCTTCAACACAGACATCCGTGATGGCCCAATCACACGGCCACTCCACTTTGCCATAGAGATCTGTTTTGAGATTGTAGCCGGCCTCGGGAATACTGTTGACCGTTTTACTCGTGAGGTAAACCATAGCGTTCTGCACAGGGATACCGGAAGATTGCTCCACCACCCGCAGGCATTTGACGCTGCCTTCATCGCAAGGCCATTCCTCCCGTTTGCCACAGGCGTGCATTCCGAGAATGGTAGCGGCAAGAATTCCAATTGCGGCTACTCCCGGTCGAATTACGTGTTTGTTTTTCATGATGATTTGCTGTTTTATGTTAGGTCGGAC
>JBKCDO010000127.1:0-3165 GCA_046304755.1 Flavobacteriales bacterium | reverse complement strand
CCTCGATAACGAACTCACTAAAATCCGCGCCGGCAAAGCCTCACCCGCGATGCTCGACGGTGTGAGACTTGATTATTACGGCTCACCGACATTACTGAAAAACATCGCCAACGTGAACACACCCGATGCGCGCACCATCACCGTGCAGCCGTGGGAAAAACACATGCTGAACGAAATCGCGAAGGCCATCATGGAAGCCAACCTCGGATTGAATCCGCAGAACAACGGCGACCTCATCATCATCTCCGTTCCGATGCTCACCGAAGAGCGCCGCAAAGACCTCAGCAAGCGCGCCCACGCCGAAGGCGAACACGCGAAGGTGGGTATCCGCAACGCACGCAAAGAAGCGCTCGACTTCATCAAGACTGCTCAGAAAGACGGCCTGCCCGAAGACGAAGCCAAAGCCGGCGAAGCGAAGGTGCAGGAACTCACCGACAAATTCAACCGCAAGGTGGAAGAGATGATCGCGGTGAAGGATAAGGATATCATGACGATATAGTGGCGAGTGACGAGTGGCGAAGAGCACGCTCCTTCACATGCCACACACACCTCTCGCGTATCCTCTGGGTAAGGACGCACTGCTGTGCGTCCGCGCTAGCCAAGAGCCCTCCCTACACACACCACACTCGCCACCGGCGCGTCCGCGCTAGCCTCTAGCTCACCGCCCGCGCCGCTGCCCGCGCAGCAGCATCACTCTCGAAATAATCTTGCAACGCAGGCTTCTCCATAAAAGGGACTGTATTCATCGCATGCTCTACTACCTCGGGGATTTGCAGGAAGCCAATCTTTTCTTCTAGGAATAATTGCACGGCCACTTCATTGGCGCCGTTGAGCACACACGGCGCATTGCCTCCACGGTGCATCGCTTCGAAGGCCAGGTCGAGACAGCGGAAACTCTTGCGGTCGGGTTGCTCAAAAGTGAGCGATGGATACTTCAGAAAATCAAAACGCGGGAAGTCGGCATAGATGCGCTCCGGATAAGCAATCGCATACTGAATAGGCAACTTCATATCCGGCAAGCCCATCTGCGCTTTCATGCTGCCATCGGTAAACTGCACAATGCTGTGAATGATGCTCTGCGGATGCACAATCACGTCGATTTGCTCGGGCTTCAGATGAAACAACCACTTCGCTTCAATCACCTCCAGGCCTTTATTCATCAGCGATGCAGAGTCGATGGTAATCTTGGCGCCCATGTCCCAGTTGGGGTGCTTAAGCGCCTGTGCTTTGGTGACCTTCGCTAGTTCATCCAATGAACGTCCGCGAAACGGACCTCCGGAAGCGGTAAGGTAAATCTTCTCAATCGGGTTGTGCCATTCGCCTGCGAGGCATTGGAAGATGGCCGAGTGCTCGCTGTCGACGGGATAGATGTTGACGGCATGTTGCTTGGCAAGAGCGGTCACAAGTTCACCGGCTACCACAAGCGTTTCCTTGTTTGCCAGCGCAATGTGCTTTCCCGCTTTGATAGCGCGAATGGTGGGCTCCAATCCGGCAAAGCCCACGAGTGCGGTCAGCACAATGTCGATAGACTCTGCCTCGACAACTTGCGCCAACGCCTCTTTTCCGGCATACACTTTAATGTTGGCCGACCACAACGCGTCCTTGACTTCAGTGTACTTCGATTCATCACCAATGACCACGCAATTCGGTTTGAATGCGAGTGCCTGCTGAATCAGCAGTGTAGCGTTGCTCTGCGCCGTCAACACTTCAACCGCAAAGCGGTCGGGGTTCGCAGCGATAACGTCCAAAGCTTGTGCACCGATACTGCCGGTGCTGCCGAGGATGGCGATGTTTCTCTTTTCAGAACTCATAATGACAAATAAACAACATAACCCAACGAAAGTGCGAGGATGTTGTGCAAATGAAAATGCCCCGCAGTTGCGAGGCATTTTCGGGGTTGGTTTCAAAATTATCCTTTGAGCGACTCTGCGCCGGCAACAATCTCAAGGATCTCACCGGTGATAGCCGCCTGACGGGCCTTGTTGTAATTCAACTTCAACTCTTTCACCAAAGCACCTGCGTTGTCAGTCGCCTTGTGCATCGCCGTCATGCGTGCTCCATGCTCGGAAGCCACAGAATCCAGCAACGCTTTGAAGAGTTGTACTTTCAATGTGCGTGGAATCAATTCCTCGATGATTTGTTCCTTCTGCGGTTCGAAAATGTAATCGGCTTGCGATGTCTTTCCGGCTACCTGCGTAGGAACAACAGGAAGGTACTGCTCAGTAACCACGAGCTGAGAAGCGGCGTTCTTGAACTTGTTGTACACCAATACGACCTTGTCGTATTTCCCTGATGCAAACTGCTTCATTACCGCATCAGCAATTGCTGAGCTGTTATCGAACGTCAACTTATCGAAAATGCTGAACGGCGTCTCACCCACTCCTTCCGTCGTGTGATGAGAGGTCTTCTTGTAAACGTCGAACGCTTTCTTACCAAGCGACATCACCTTCACGTTAGCGTTGGCAAAATCCGCTTTCATCTGATTGCGAATTTCCTTGATGACGTTGTTGTTGAAACCGCCGCACAATCCTCGGTTCGACGTGATGGCCACCACCAATACATTCTTCACTTCGCGCTGCTGACTGTAGATGCCTTCTGATGCGTCGAGGCTTGAGCTTACGTTGCTCAAAATCTCCTGCATTTTCTCCGCATACGGACGCATGCGTGTGATTGCATCTTGCGCGCGCTTCAGCTTGGCAGCACTCACCATTTTCATCGCAGAAGTAATCTGCATGGTGCTGTTCACCGAAGTGATGCGTAAACGTATTTCTTTAAGATTCGCCATCGTTGTCTATCCGAAAACGGTTGTCGTTCGTTGATTAGTTATATCGAGCTGTCAAATCCTTGGCAACCTTCTCGAGTGTACCGGTCAAATTATCATCAATCTGTCCTGCACCCAACGCATTCAATACGTCTTTGTGGTTCTTCTCAAGATATGCCAGGTAATCTTCTTCAAATTTCTTCACGTTCTCCACGGGTACTTTCGCGAGCAAACCTTTCATACCGCAGTACAAAATAGCTACCTGCTTGTCTACTGACATCGGCTGGTTTTGACCTTGCTTCAAGATTTCCACGTTACGGCGTCCTTTTTCGATAACGAATTTCGTAGCATCGTCAAGGTCAGAACCGAATTTCGCGAAAGCTTCCAATTCACGGAATTGTGCC
>JBKCDO010000126.1:0-33542 GCA_046304755.1 Flavobacteriales bacterium | reverse complement strand
ATTAAAGTGGCACGCGAGCTGGGTTCAGAACGTCGTGAGACAGTTCGGTCCCTATCTGTTGTGGGCGTTTGAAGCTTGAGAGGACCTTTCTCTAGTACGAGAGGACCGGGAAGGACGCACCTCTGGTGTATCTGTTGTGGCGCCAGCTGCAGTGCAGAGTATCTACGTGCGGATGAGATAAGCGCTGAAAGCATCTAAGCGCGAAACTCGCCTCAAGATGAGGCTTCATTGAGAGTCGTCGAAGACTACGACGTTGATAGGCTACAGGTGTAAAGGCAGTAATGTCAAAGCCAAGTAGTACTAATTACTCGAAAGCTTATAAATCAAAACTCTATCAATATATCTCTTTTTTTGGTGATTATTGCGTTGGGGATCACCTCTTCCCATTCCGAACAGAGAAGTTAAGCCCAACAGCGCAGATGGTACTACCGTAACTGGTGGGAGAGTATGTCATCGCCACTTTTCGAAAAACCCTTGGAAACCCCAGGGGTTTTTTGTTTTATAATCAACCCTGAAAATGCCCCGCGAGCCGTATTTTAGCCAATAGAATTTCTTATAGCTATCCTGACTTTTATACAATATCACCACTATGCAACACCTCTTTCGTAAAGCCTTCGTCGCTCAACGTTTCTCCGAAAGTGAATTCGCTGATTTGAAGGAACAGCTCCTCTCACTGAAGGAAGCACTACAACAGAATATAACTATTGACCCCATCCGGGTCGATGCGCCTATATGCAGCCTATTTCTTTATGGCCGTCAAGGTGATCAACATCTGACAGAAGTCCTAGAATTTGTTGATGCAATCGTTGCCGAAGATTTCAATCATGTTTGGTCAGATAATATTGCCCAGTTAACCTCTGCACTCTATGCTGAAACGCAAATTTCCCGAGTCGGAAATATCCTGGAGCGCATCAATGAACAGAAGTCTCTAACCACTGCCCAACATGCCCATGAGCTCGTTTCCTCACTCAATGATGCACGATTATCAGGGCTATATGAGAACAAGGTCGATGAATTGAATATCGATTTTACCGTGCAAATACTTCCCTTCGCTCTTGAAGTCCTCGACCCCCGTATTGTGCGTGTAGCACCGTATAAAGCAAATGAGTTGCACCGTCACGCACACGAAACGGTTTTCATCTTCTTGGAAGGACAAGGAAAAGTTGTTGTTGATTCTTTCGAAAATCCTGTAAAACCCGGCGACTTCGCTTTCATACCCCGCTGGTGCAATCATCAATCAATTAATACGGGCGATACAGACCTGGTGTTCCTCGCTGTTGCTGATTTCGGTCTAACCGGAAAAAGCTTTGTCGGGAATTATCTCAAAACTGCCCGACTCAAAGCGCAGTAGTCAGATGAGTATTCGAATCGCCCTCGGAATAATCGTCGCCTTGCAGGGGCTTTCTCCAATATATTCCCCATCAAGCTCAATTGCACCACCCTCGCTTGTGATCACGATTTCCGTGCTGCCGGCATAATAAACTTCGGGGTGACGGATTATCCTGCATCGAGCGATTTTTGGCAAATGGAGGATGTAATCCAGTATTCCTAATTTCCCAAGAACTACAATTGATAATCGACCATTATTGACCTCAGCGAAGGGCGCAATTCCAAGCCCATTCCCAAACCACTTTCCGTTGGCTATCACAATGGAGAGCGCCGGACCGGAGTATTGGAATTCGTCTGATTGACATTCAATAATCGATGGCTTGTAGAAGGGTAGTGTGCCCAAAATGGCCCGTTGGTAGGCCAAAAAGGACCAACGACTTCGGCGATAACCATTGACTTTGCGGGCAATTTTTCCGCCGAGACCAATATCCATGATATTGATAAAATGCCGTCTCGACTTGGAACTTTCTTGTTCGAGGAATTCAACCACACCGACATCGACATGTACCGCTTGACCATTTTTTATACGCGCTAAAAAATCAATGGTAGTATGCTTAAGCTCAAAATTCCGTGCGAAATCATTACCTGTTCCGCAGGGAATTATTGATAAGATTGGGAGTTGATCTGACGTGCGACCCATTGACATCATCCCGTCGACAACCTCATTGAGTGTACCATCACCGCCCAATACAATCACGTGAGTGAACCCGCTCACACTGCAATCAATTGCCAATTCACGAGCAGCTCCCGGATGGGTTGTGAGCAAATAGGTATGACCGTCCCCAGCAGCGCGCCTCACGGCGCCAAGGGTTCTTCGGGCACGGACCGATTTGCTGTTGACAATGAAGGCCAGTTGCATAGTGATGCAAGGTAATTCAATTATTGTTGGAGCATCTTTACAGCTATGTAACAAAGGTGGCGGTAGGAGCATGGGCCGACATGTCATCTTTGCCGACGCATTGATATCTAAATGAAAGCGACATTTCTTCGATATAAGAAAATAACGATTGCAGCGGTCTTTGGAGCTGTGCTCGGCTATGCTTACTATGAATTGGTAGGCTGTTCGAATGGTTCCTGCATGATTACCTCTAATCCATGGATCAGTACGCTCTACGGAATGGTGATGGGAATGCTTGCGGTTGGCTTTCCACAAAAACAAAAATCAACATTTATACAAAATGACTAATCAAACAATTATTGACGTGCGCACTCCGGCGGAATTTATGGGAGGCCATGTTCAGGGAAGTATCAACATTCCTTTGCAGGAAGTGCCTGCGAGAATCGCTGAAATTAAGGCCATGAGCCAACCCATTGTGCTGTGTTGCGCCAGTGGTAACCGCAGCGGTCAGGCAACAATGTTTTTACGCCAACATGGAGTTGATTGCAGCAATGGTGGCAGTTGGCTGGATGTTAATGGTTCAATTTAATAGTCTCAATTATGCTGAGTAAAATAAAGGAGTTATTGGGTTTCGGACCTGGGGTTGATTATCGCGAATTGATGAAACAAGGAGCACAAATTATTGATGTGCGCACCGGAGCAGAATACAAATCGGGACACATCAAGGGATCTATGAATATTCCGTTGCAGGTGATTTCATCTCAATTAGGGAAAATCAAAAAGGATAAGCCGGTCATTACATGTTGCGCAAGTGGAATGCGCAGCGCATCTGCCAAGTCAATTCTAAAATCGCATGGGTTTACCGAGGTGCACAATGGTGGTGGTTGGATGAGCCTGCAAAGTAAGCTGTGAGCGCGCCCACGTATTGCTTACTTTTGCAGCCGTTATGAGTTATACCGTTGTCATCGTAGGCAGACCCAATGTGGGTAAATCGACCCTTTATAATCGACTTACCGGTACGGATGATGCCATCGTTGATCCAACAGCCGGTGTCACACGCGATCGTAAATACGGCATCGGCGAATGGGGGCTTAAAAGCTTCGTGGCCATTGATACCGGTGGATTAGCTGAAGAAGATGAGGCGGGTTTTGAGCAGGAGATTAATTCGCAGGTTGCTCTCGCTATCGATGAGGCCGACATGGTTCTCTTTCTGGTTGACGGTAAAGAAGGAATCACTGATGGCGATCGCATGATTGCTCAAAAACTGCGTAAGTCCAAACGGGAGATTGCACTGTTGTGTAACAAGGTGGATACCTCCGACAAAGAAATTTGGATCAATGAGTTCTGGGAATTGGGTCTTGGAGATAACATCTGGCCCATTAGTGCCAATAACGGATACGGCACCGGTGATTTGATGGAATTCATTGCCGGCAAGATTCCATCGGATGATGAGGCCACCGAATCTGAATTGCCTAAGATAGCCATCGTCGGTAAGCCTAATGTCGGAAAAAGCTCCCTCATCAATGCGCTTACCGGAAAGGAGCGCGCCATTGTCAGCGATGTGGCCGGAACTACCCGCGACGCTATCAATACAGAATACAGAGCCTTTGGACAAGAACTCGTGTTGATAGACACGGCAGGGCTGCGCAAACGCAAATTGATTGATAACGATATTGAGTTTTATAGCTCCATTCGCACAATCAAAGCCATTCGTATGAGTGATGTTTGTCTGCTGCTGATTGATGCTACAGAAGGAATTACACGTCAGGACTTATCCATCTTCAAAGAAATTACTGAGGCCAATAAGGGCGTTGTTATTCTCGTGAATAAATGGGATTTGGTGGAGAAGGATCACAAAAGTGTTGATGTCTATACCAAAGAGTTGCGCGAAAAACTCGCACCCATGACGGATGTGCCCATTTTCTTCACCTCAACCGTTACAAAGCAGCGGATTTTGAAAGCCTTGGAAAAGGCCATGGAAGTTGCTCAAAACCGAAAGATGAAGATTCCAACAGCGAAGCTCAACGAAGTGATGCTTCCCATCATAGAGAATTATCCTCCGCCGATTTACAAGGGCAAGGACATTAAAATTAAATACGTCACGCAGCTTCCAACCAAGTCGCCGGCCATCGCATTCTTCTGCAATACACCGCAGTATATCAAGGATTCGTATATCCGGTTTTTGGAAAATAAATTACGTGAACACTTTCATTTTGAGGGGATTCCTGTGAGATTGTATTTCCGAAAAAAGTAGGTCTGGTGATGTTTCGTCGGTCAAAATAGTCTTTTTGTTGCTTTTTTGTTTTGTCTAATCTTGATTTTTTCATTTTTGAGCTAAGTTTTTCTTACTTTTGTGGGTAACTTGAAAAACGTACATTATGAAAAAACTATTTCTCGTGGCTTTCGCCCTTTGTTCACTGACCTCATTAAAGGCTCAAAGTGATTCCTCTTATTTGGAAGTGGGTGTGAATGCTATTCGATTGGTCAATATTGGATTGGTCGATCGCGATCTCAACACAGATGTCTGGAATCCATACATGCTGACGGCATCTTACGGAATGAAACGTTTCAATCTGAGATTTGGGTTGGGTTACGAATCCATTTTCCGACAAGAATTGCCGACCAATGCCAATGGTCTAACAACCACTGATACAACTTCCAAACATGTGGATATTCGTTTTGGAGCAGGTTGGGAAATAGGTCTGGGCGAAAAATGGTCGGTGAAGGTTGGTGCTGACTTCATTTCATCACAGCGCTTCACGGGGTTTGAAGCCAAGTTCACCAATGAGGTCGGCGAACTCGTGGAGAATATTCATGAATTCACGTATGATGAAAAAGGTATTTCTCCGTTCATCTATGTGCAGCATTACATTACCAAGAAGGTGAGCGTTGGAACCGAAATTCTTTGGAGAATGTCGGGATATACGCTCACAGACAGTGATAAGAGTAATCTCAATTCGGCACAAATTATCAAGGAGTATGAGGGAACCAAACGTATTCTTCAAGCGCCTACAGCCTTATTTGTTAATGTTCGATTCTAATTGTTTCGCATGAAAAACCAAGTACTCTCCGCGTTAACACTCGCACTTTCCGTCGTCACGGCTTTCGTTGCGTGTACTCCTGAAGACGTTCAACCAAATCGTCGGATACCCGTATTGCCGGAGGAAGTCTACGACTACGCCACCCCTGTCACACCCACGTTTTTCGCCCCATTTGGCGATTCAGTGATCAATAATGACGTGGCTACACTCGGACGAGTTTTGTTTTATGACCAGCAGCTTTCGTATAACAATCGTGTTTCTTGCGGAAGTTGTCACAGACAACAATTTGGCTTTGCCGATAATCAAGCGTTCAGTCCAGGTTTTGAAAATGGATTGACAGGCCGAAATACCCAGACAATCGTCAATACGGGTACTCAACTCGGATTCTTCTGGGACTTGCGAGAGGAAATTCTCGATCACATGGTGCTTCAGCCGATTGCCAATCACGTGGAGATGGGCCTGGATGATACACTGTTAATGGAAAATCGTATTCGAAATATCGATTACTACCAGCCATTATTTCAAAACGCATTTGGTAGTGACGAGGTCACCACGCATAAAATTGGTCTTGCTTTAGCACAGTTCGTAAAGAGTATTATTTCCGTGAGTTCGAAATATGATGAAGGGGCAATGGCGATTGTCAATCAAGGTCTAACCGGCAATATCAATCACCGACCCTTTCCCAATTATACAGACCAGGAAAATCTAGGAAAGCATGTGTTCTTTTTGAAGTTCCCTTGTTCGCAATGCCACGGAGGTGTTAACCTCGATGGCAGCTTATCCGCTCCGAAGAATATCGGGTTGGAAGTTGACTATTCAGACAATGGCATGCCCGGCACAGATTTCTTGGGACGTGTGCGCGACGGTTTTTTCAAGACACCATCGCTACGCAACGTTCAATTCACGGCCCCTTACATGCATGACGGTAGATTCCGAACGTTGGAAGAGGTTATTGAGTTTTATGATGCCGGTATTCAGCCACATCCGCTGCTTTCAGAGGAGTTGCGTTGGCGTGAACAGGGCGGATTGACCTTTGAGCACCTTGGTCCTGTAATTCCGTTCGATCAAGTTCCAACGGATGGACGAGTATTGCCGATTAAAATGTATATGACCGGCGAAGAGAAGGCTGCACTTGTTGCGTTTTTGAAAACACTTTCCGATTATCAGACATTGTCTGATCCAAAGTTCAGCGACCCGTTTCAGGTGGTGGAGTAGTGAAATGGTGAAATGGTGAAGTGGTGAAATAGTTAGCGGTCAACATTCACTATGTCACTCGTCCTTTCAGCGGAGCTTCACTTTTCCTGAATCTCCGTTAGTCTTAGAAATTTTGACCGGCCTGTGGTGAAGAAATAAATCGACAGAGCAGCCAGGACAATTGATAATGTAACGAGGCAAACAATAAGCACCGAGTATCGGTTGTCATTTTGCCTTTCCAGTACGATTGCAATAAATCCCGGTCCTGATGCGTGCAGAAAAGCATATGCCAGTTGATGAAAACTCGCCTTCCAGATTCGGGTGTTGTTTGCGCTTGCCTCAATGGTAGTGGCAGGACTGGAATATCGGTGCATCTTGAGGTAGACCTGATGTGAACCATCAGTCGTTTGGAAGTCTTTGGTTTGTCCATTTTCGAGGATACCTGCACGCTCCCCATCTATATAGACTTCGAAATCATGAGCCCAGAAAAAATATCGTTTGGGACGTTTAATGCGAATACTGGCCATAGGTTGTTTGATTGGGATTTAATGCCGGGAAAATTATTTATTTCACAAGTACTTTGCAATAGTGAATTTCACCGGTACTTAGACAACCTCACCCATCACCCTTCATCCCTCACCCCTCACCCCTCACCCCTTCCGTTGTATCTTGCACCCGCACCATGAAGGTCTTACTGCTCATTCCGCCGCTCACTCAACTCAACACGCCTTATCCGGCGACGGCTTATCTGAGTGGTTTATTGAGACAGGAAGGATATGCTTTTCAGCAAGGTGATCTCGGGTTGGATTTGGTGCTGCGTGTTTTCAATAAAGCAGGTTTTGTGCAATTGTTCGATGCTATCGAAGCCGGTAATTTCAAGCTTCCTGTAGCACTGGAAAATCTTCTTACACGCAGAAGGCACTATGAAGAAACGATTGACTCGGTCATTGATTTTCTGCAAAATGATCGCTATTCATTTGCCTATCGTATTGCGAACAGCAATTATTTACCGGAGGGAAACCGCTTCAAGACGATTACTGATATCGAATGGTTCTTTGGGAATATTGGTGTTCAGGATAAAGCACGATATAAGTGCACGATGTATCTGGAGGATGTTGCCGATCTTATACAAGCCACGGTGGGCCCGCATTTCGGGTTTTCCAAATATGCAGAACGTATCGCGCGCACTGCGGTCAGCTTCGATCCTATAGAAGCCGCGCTCTTGTCAGAAAACAATTACTTCGACACGATCCTGCTGGAGGAGTTGTCGAAATACTTTACAGATGACCTTCCGGATTTGGTTGGATTCACTGTTCCCTTTGGAGGAAATCTTTATGGCGCATTGAAGTGTGCACAATGGATAAAGCAGCACCACCCGAACATTCCGATTGCGATGGGTGGCGGCTATCCGAATACTGAACTGCGTGATCTCTATGATCCGCGCGTGTTTCATTACCTGGATTATATCACACTCGATGATGGTGAAGGTCCGCTCATGTCGCTGTTGAAGAGTATCGAAAGTCCTCAAGACAATCCTCAATACATCCGCACACTGCTGTGTGAAGACGACAAGGTCGTGTTTAAAAACAATCGTATTGGAGGCGATTATTCGTATAAAAAACTACCGGCCCCGACTTACGAAGGCCTGAGGCTAAAGGAATATTTGTCGGTTATCGATATGCCCAATCCAATGCACCGGTTGTGGAACGACGGACGCTGGAATAAGCTTACGGTTGCGCATGGTTGCTATTGGAAGAAGTGCAGCTTTTGCGATATCTCGCTCGATTACATTTCACGCTACGAGCAAACTCCTGCAGTGGCATTGGTCGACAAGATGGAGCAGTTGATTGCGGAGACCGGAGAAACGGGTTTTCACCTCGTTGATGAAGCCGCTCCGCCGCTGGCATTGCGCGACATGGCGATGGAAATACTTCGCCGCAAACTGCAAGTAAGCTGGTGGGGAAATATTCGCTTTGAAAAAACCTTTACGCCGGATTTATGCAGTCTGCTTGCGGCTTCGGGATGCATCGCTGTAACGGGAGGATTGGAAGTGGCAAGCCCACGACTACTTGAGCTCATGGAAAAGGGTGTCACCATTGATCAGGTGGCGCGCGTGTGCAAAGGATTCCGTGATGCCGGTATTCTGGTGCACGCTTACCTCATGTATGGATTTCCAACGCAGACCGAACAGGAAACCATCGACTCTTTGGAGATCGTGCGTATGCTCTTCGAACACGGCCTGTTGCACAGCGCGCATTGGCATCAGTTTGCGATGACTGCACATAGTCCTGTTGGGTTGAATCCTGAGAAATACGGAGTAATCCGTGTTGGACCGGAGTTTAAAGGATTCGCGAATAATGATCTCTATCACGAAGACCCTCAGGGCGCAGATCATGAAAAGTATGGCGACGGACTAAAAAAAGCGCTATACAACTACATGCATGGAAACGGCATGAATCTGCCGTTACAAAAGTTCTTTTCCTTCCCGATTCCGAAACCGAAAGTGCATCCGCTGACCATAGCGAATGCCATCAAAACGAATTTGCCGGATCCGATTGATACGCCGGGATATATGGTTTTTTGGCAGGGTGAGTCGATGAAAGCCCTCCAATCAACTCCTGATGCTATTGAAGTGCTTGTGGTATTTAAGCGGGGTCATGTCAAAATGAAATTACCGGCGATGGTATTTGGTTTTTTTCAAGCGAATGAGCAGGGTATGGTGCTTGGAGGAAAGGGAATGCCGCTATCGAATCTATTAAAAGAACTGTAGGCTCTCACCGGTTTCGAACCTGAGAAAATCGTGCGCTCGGAATGGTGGAAGGAATTGCGTGGAGCGTTGTGGGTGTTGAAGCTGAGTTAGTGAATGGTGAATGGGTGAAAGAGTGAGCAGCAGTGTTTGCGCCATCCCCGCAATTTGTCTGTGCCTGAATTACATTCCTCGGCAATTGAATTAACTTCGCTCAAAACATACCCGCAATGCGTTTCTTATTACTCATCATTTTTATAGTGCTCAATTTTCTCATGTATGCACAAGCTCCCGCGCTCATTCCTTATCAAGCGGTGGCGCGCGATGCTTCTGGACAGCCGTTGAACAATGCTACCATCAATGCGCGTTTTACGATTCATGATGGGGCGGCGACAGGCGATGTTGTGTGGCAAGAATTACAAACCGTAACAACCACTGCCCAGGGGTTATTTACAGTTCAGTTGGGAAGTAGTGTTGCTCTCCTCGATGTGAACTGGGCCAATGGAAACAAATTGATGCAGGTGGAAATTGATCTGGGACAAGGTTTCGTAGATATTGGGACGCAGCAGCTATTGAGCGTGCCGTATGCGCTGCATGCGGGTTCTGTATCGTTGAACGTGAGTTCAATTGGCGATACCCTCTTTGTTGGCGAGGATGAATTTGTGATAATTCCGGGTATCAATGAAGCTAACAATTACACGACGGGAACAACGCTTCACACATGTGGTGCGGTCAACGTTCATAACCCCTACATGACCTACGGCAGTATGACTGACCAAGAAGGCAATGTTTATAAGACGATTGTGATAGCCACGCAAGAGTGGATGGCGGAGAACTTGAATACGAGTATTTACCGCAACGGTGACCCCATACCAACCAATTTGGATAATGTTACATGGCAAGTTACTACCAGCGGCGCCTGGGCGTATTACAATAACGACGCGAGCTATGCCTGCCCTTATGGCAAGCTCTACAATTGGTATGCGTGTGTAGATGCACGGCAGCTTTGCCCAGAGGGGTGGCATGTGCCTACTGATTCCGAATGGACGGTTTTGACTGACTATCTTGGTGGCCTGAGTGTTGCCGGTTATACTCTAAAGTCGACTGGAACTATTGAAGCATCGACGGGTTTGTGGTATGGGGATAATCCCGGTGTTTCTAATTTGAGCGGTTTTTCAGGGGTTCCCGGTGGAGAACGCCGTTATCACAATGGATTTTACCTCGGCATTACTGGTTCAGGTTACTGGTGGAGCTCTTCGGAGCGTGATTCTAATGATGCGTGGCTGCGAAGTTCGGGTTGGTCTCTAAACTATGTTACTCGGGGCGACATCGATAAGCGGAACGGTTATTCGGTTCGTTGTCTGAGGGATTGAGCCTCGGCTTTGCTCTGCTACCGCGGACGGAAAAAAAGGTGACTTGCCAAAGGGGCGTGCTTGGCTGAACTTATTTAATTTTCGATTATTTGATTATTCGGTAGAGGGGGCTTATCACTTAGGTTTTTCGGGGAAAAGGTCCCCAAATACCACCAGTTGGCTTCGGGCTCGAGTTTGAAAAATAGTTAATCCTCTGATGGTGGTTGCAGCAGGTTTTTTCTAATTAAGGGTAGGAGATTATCCATTTGGCTGAACGCAAAACATCGTTTTCCAAGGTCTTTCAGGCTTGCTCCGAGATGGAAGAGATGTCTTTTGTCGATGATGATAAATCGGTCGTGGCTACTTCTATGATCGATCAATTTGATTGTGGGATACTGGGTGTTATGTCTTTCCAAATCGTTGAGAGTAATGGCTGTTTTTCTGGTGTATATAGTGCAGCTTACTTCTTTGTTGCGTTTGCTCAGCAGCATAAGAGTGCGCTCGTCGACGTAGTTGTCGATTATCTCAATGCTGATTTTTGCATGGCGAATCAAGTCTGAAGCAAAAACATAGGCGTCGAACAATTGGCCTTGGAAGAAAACACCCTGCTTAGGCGCTGTGTCGCATTCCAGGGCTACAAGAACCGTATTCAATTTGTTTTCGGTAACAGCTTGCTTTACTTCTATACTCTCTATGCGCGAAATGACAGTGTGAAGTTGGTTTCGTTGTTTTCGCATTGCCACGAAGGCGTTCATGATTTGTATGCTAATCTCTATGGCTAACTCGCTCTTGAGAATAGCTGAGAGCATGGCAACTCCTTGCTCGGTGAATGCATTGGGCATCACACTGCTATGTTTAAGGGTGGAGAACCGGTCACATTCTGTGACCAGTTGGGTCATCTCACTGGGTGTAAGTTGAAATTTGTAATCGAAAGGGAATCGCGCATTGTTGCGCTTCACTGCCTGGTTCAGTGCTTTTGTTGTTACTTGATATAGTTCAGCTAGATCACGATCTAACATGATTTGTGTATCACGTAAGGAAAAGATACGGTTGGCTGCGGCAATCGAGTACACATTTTTCATTCGGCGAATCTTGTGAGATCCAACGGAATAAAAAACATATAAATTATTCTGTATATGCCACTACCAGAACAACTTGCTTGAGTTGAATCACTGGAAGTATCTATGGTTGCTCGAAAATGCCATGCACTTGGTCGTCCTCAGGCACCGGTGACCGAGCGCAGTATAGGTCAAAACACGGCTTTCGCAATCGCTTTCGTACTCTTCGCTTTTCCCATAGTATAATAATGGAGCACCGGCACACCCGACTTCATGAGTTCTTTCGATTGTTCGATGCACCATTCGATTCCAATATTGCGCACTTCTTCTTCTGACTTCGCTTTTTCAACCATTTGCACGAGTTCATCCGGCATGTTGATGTGAAAATGGTGGGGGATGACACTCAACTGTGATCGGCTGGCCAATGGCTTGAGACCCGGTATGATGGGCACATTTATTCCCATGGCTTTGCAGTCTTCAACGAACTTGAAGAAGGCCTGGTTGTCGTAAAACATTTGCGTGACGATGTATTCCGCACCCGCATCCACCTTGGCTTTGAGGAATCGTAGGTCGGAATTCATGTTGGGGGCTTCGAAGTGTTTTTCAGGATAGCCGGCCACGCCGATGCAGAAGTTTGTCTTCTGCACATCTTTCAAATCTGCGTCAATGTACTTGCCGCTATTCATGTCCACGACTTGATTGACCAGGTCTACGGCGTAGGCATGTCCATCCGGTTCCGGTTTGAATCGGCCTTCACTTTTAATGGGGTCGCCTCGCAATACGAGCACGTTTTCGAGTCCTACGAAATTCAAATCAATCAGTGCGTCTTCGGTGTCTTGCTTGCTGAATCCGCCGCAAATGATGTGTGGCACGGTGTCAACTTTATAGCGATTGCTAATCGCTGCGCAAATGCCAACGGTTCCGGGACGTTTGCGCACGACGCGTTTTTCAAGCAGCCCGTTGCCGGCATCTTTGAAAACGTACTCTTCGCGGTGGTAGGTGACGTCTACGAAGGCCGGTGAAAAGTCCATCAATTCGTCCATGGTTTCAAACAAGGAGTTGATGTTTTGTCCTTTCAAAGGAGGAAGGATTTCAATGGAGAATAGCGTTGATTTTGCTTTCGCGATATGTTCGGTAACTTTCATGATCGAGGGTTATAGTAAAATTGGACTAAGCCACTTTTCAGCTTCCTGCAGCTTAATGCCTTTTCTGTCGGCATAGTCTGCGACTTGCTCTGCGGTGATTTTATTGATGCCAAAATATTTGGATTCCGGATGCGCGAAGTAGTAGCCGCTCACAGCTGCGGTCGGATACATAGCCAGCGATTCAGTAAGAGTGATACCGATGGTTTCTTCCACTTGAAGCAGTTCCCAAATGGTTTCTTTTTCGAGGTGATCGGGACATGCCGGGTAGCCTGGAGCAGGACGAATGCCGCGGTAGTTCTCTGCGATAAGCTCTTCATTGTTGAGCGCCTCCTCTTTCGCGTATCCCCACATTTCTTTACGCACGCGCTCGTGCATGTATTCCGCGAGTGCCTCAGCTAATCGATCGGCCAGCGCTTTTACCAGGATAGCGCTGTAGTCATCATGGGCAGCCTCGTATCCCTTTACCAATTCATCCACACCAAATCCGGCGCATACCGCGAAGCAACCGATGTAATCCTGCACCCCGGATGCCTGCGGAGCAATGAAGTCGGCGAGGGCAAGATTGGGTTGATTAGCGGTTTTTTTCGTTTGCTGGCGGAGGGTGCGGAAGGTGGTGTTGTTATTCACCAAAACATCATCCCCAACACTATTCGCCTCGAATATGCCCACCGTTGCGCGCGCTTGAATGGATTTGTCGCGAATGATTTCGGCGAGCATTTTTTGAGCATCAGCAAACAGTTGGCTTGCTTGCTCGCCGACGATTTCATCATCCAGGATTTGGGGGAATCGCCCGGCTAGTTCCCACGATTGGAAAAACGGCATCCAGTCGATGTAGGGCACCAGTAAGTTGAGATCAATGTCATCGAACACGTGCACTCCCGGTTGCAGCGGCTGATGAATAGTGGTTGAATCGAAAATGAGATTCGCTTTGTTTTGGCGTGCTTCACCAAGACTTAGCAGCGAGCGACTTTCATTTTGCGCAGCATAGTTTTCGCGCACCTTCGCGTATTCACTGCGCAGCGAGGTGATGTATTCTTTTTGCTGATCCTTGCTGAGGAGACTGCTCACCACCGTAACCGCACGACTCGCATCGAGCACGTGAACGACAGGATGCTCATAGTTCGGTTCGATTTTCACGGCAGTGTGCACGCGCGAAGTAGTTGCCCCTCCGATGAGCAAGGGAATATTCATCTTGCGGCGCTGCATTTCTTTGGCCACATGAATCATCTCATCGAGCGATGGTGTGATGAGTCCTGAAAGACCAATCACATCCACGTTTTCTTTGATGGCTGTTTCGAGAATTTTGTCAGCAGCAACCATTACACCTAGGTCGATGATCTCATAATTGTTACAGGCAAGCACAACGCTGACAATGTTTTTTCCGATGTCGTGCACATCACCTTTCACCGTTGCCATAAGCACTTTTCCGGCGTTGCTTGAAGCTGTGCCTCCTATTGCGCGGAGTTCATCCTTTTCAGCTTGCAGGTATGGTTCCAAATAGGCCACTGCTTTCTTCATCACGCGCGCGCTCTTTACAACTTGCGGGAGGAACATCTTTCCGCTTCCGAATAAGTCACCTACGATGCTCATACCTGCCATCAACGGCCCTTCAATCACATGCAATGGTCGGCCGTATTTCTGACGAGCTTCTTCGGTGTCTTCATCAATGAAGTCAATGATCCCTTTGATGAGTGCATGCGATAGTCGCTCCTCGAGCGGTGCTTTGCGCCATTCGAGATCTTGTTTCGATTCTTTCTTTGCGGAATCTTTGTGTTTATCCGCGTAGTCGAGCAGGCGCTCTGTGGCATCGTCGCGGCGGTTGAGCACCACATCTTCGATGAGTTCGAGCAAGTCTTTGGGTATTTCATCGTAAACCTCGAGTTGACTCGGATTCACAATGCCCATGTCCAGTCCATGCTTGATGCCGTGATAGAGGAACACCGAATGAATGGCCTCACGTACGCGATTGTTTCCGCGAAATGAAAAGGAAACGTTTGAAACGCCTCCGCTGACAAGGGCTCCGGGGAGATTCTCTTTAATCCAGCGGGTGGCTTGAAAGAAATGAACGGCATTGTTGCGGTGCTCTTCCATGCCCGTTCCGATGGGGAAAATATTCGGATCGAAAATGATATCGTTAGGCGCGAAATTCACTTTGTCAACCAGCACTCGATAAGCGCGATTGCATATTTCAATTCTGCGTTCGAGCGAATCCGCCTGACCCTGTTCATCGAATGCCATTACCACGACAGCAGCTCCGTACCGTTTGATCTTTTTCGCTTTAGCGATAAAATCCTCTTCGCCTTCTTTGAGTGAAATGGAGTTGACGACTCCTTTTCCTTGAATGCACTTCAATCCTGCTTCAATGATTTCCCATTTACTGGAATCAATCATGACGGGAATGCGCGCGATGTCAGGCTCTGACGCAATCAAGTTCAGAAAACGCGTCATGGCATGAACGCCATCGATGAGGCCTTCATCCATGTTAACGTCCAGAATTTGGGCACCGCCTTCCACTTGTTCTTTGGCAACAGCGACGGCCTCTTCAAACTGGTTGTTTTTAATGAGCTCCAGGAATTTTTTGGAACCGGTAACATTGCAGCGTTCTCCAACATTGATGAAGTTGGATTCGGCTGTTGCCAACAATGGCTCGAGTCCGGAGAGTCTTAGTTTATACGTATGATTACTCATCTTGCTTGCTTCATCCAATCAATTGTTCGACTTGACGTGGTTTATAGGCCGCTGCGATTTGCGCAATCGCACGGATATGATCCGGTGTGGTGCCGCAGCAGCCTCCGAGAATATTGACGATTCCTTTTTCGCAATAGGATTTAACCAGCGCCGCCATTTGGTCGGGCGTCTGATCATAGTGACCCATCGCATTGGGTAGTCCGGCATTGGGATAAGCACTCACATAGAAAGATGCGTGATTGCTAAGCACTTCAACATATTGCTCCAATTGCTCTGCACCGAGTGCACAGTTAAAGCCGATACTGAACAACGGTGCGTGCGACATTGAAATTAAAAATGCTTCTGCTGTTTGTCCACTCAACGTTCTTCCGCTGGCGTCGGTGATGGTGCCGCTGATCATGATGGGTACTTCAATGTTGCGCTGTTCCATTACTTCCATGGCTGCGTAGAGCGCGGCCTTTGCGTTGAGCGTATCAAAAATTGTTTCAATGAGCAAGGCATCAACGCCGCCCTCGAGCAGGCCATTGATTTGCTCGCTATAGGCTGCAACGAGTTGGTCGTATGTCACCGCTCTGAAGCCGGGGTCGTTCACGTCGGGAGAAAGCGAGGCTGTTCGGTTGGTAGGACCCACTGCACCGGCAACAAAGCGCGGACCTGCAGACGGATGTGCTTTCATAAACCGCTCAACGGCGCGCTTCGCGCAACGTGCGGCCTCGACATTTAGCTCGTAGGCCAGGGATTCCATATGGTAATCCGCCAGAGAAATGACTTGCGCATTGAAGGTGTTCGTTTCAATAAGATCTGCTCCGGCTTCGAGGTATTGATAATGGATTTCTTCGATAATGTCCGGGCGTGTAAGGCACAGCAAATCATTGTTGCCCTTGAGGTCACCTGCGTGGTCGGCAAAGCGAGTGCCTCGGAAGTCATTTTCTTCGAGCTTGTATCGCTGGATCATGGTGCCCATAGCACCGTCCAGGAGGATGATTTTGTTTTGCGCAAGGGATTGCAGCGTCATAAGGATTCCATTTTGAGTGCTGCACAAGAAGTTGGATGGATAGCATGCGAACGTGTCGCTGCCTCATCTATCCCACATCAAACTGTGGGGAGGAGTTGGCACCCAGCTTTTACAGGGTTGCCAGGACATCTTCGGGCCTAATCCCTCCGTCCTTCTTGATAAAGCGGTGCGAATATACACCAAGCTGTCACTTAACAAATCAATGGGTACAATTAAACCCTGTCTATTTTTATTCGTCGGTCAATTTTTACTTCCTTAGCCTATCACTACGTCGTTGAATTTCCGCCGCTACATAGCTCTCTTCGAACGGATTCAATATCCCTTAATCATCGCTTTGGTGGTGATGTGCGCGTTGTATACACTCAGTTTTTTTCAGTTCATTCCCAAGTGGGATAGTGTGCGCGGGTATTTGCCATACCGCCATTTTATTAGTCAATATGTGCATGAAGGACATATGCCGCTGTGGAATCCCTTTCAACGTCTGGGTTATCCGGGGTATTCCGATTTGCAAAGTGGTGCCTGGTATCCTGTCATGTGGTTGCTACTTCTGTTGGGTGAATATGATATTACGTCACTAATCATTGAAGTAGTCGGATGCTTTCTTATTGCGGGGTGGGGGATGTATGTGCTGAGCAATCATCTGCATGCATGCAAGCGCACGGCGACACTGCTGGGAGTGAGCTATGCCCTGTCCGGATTTATGGTGGGTTCAACGCAGCTCATGGTATTTCTCATCGGTATGGCCTGGTTGCCTTGGATACTGTGGAGTCTATTGAAATTACTGGAGGACGGGCATTGGCGCTATGGCTTGTTGCTGGCCGTTTTTGTCATGATGAACATTACCGGGGCAGGACCTGCTTTCACCATTATACTTATTTACATCCTGCCGGTCATTTCGATTGTTCAGTTATGGAAGCGCCGCTCTGAGATTTCCTATTTGGGGAGGGTAGTGCGTTCCTTGATTCTTTCTTTCTCTGTTTTATTGCTGCTCCTTTTGCCCTTCTTAATTGCATTTATTGATTTCTACCCTTATTTCAACCGGACCGGAAAACTGGCTTATGCCGACATGATCATCAATCCGTTTGTGCCGGCAGATTATCTGTCGTTTTTGTATCCCTACGCAACGCTGTCGACGGGCAGCTGGTTTCAAGTAACAGATCTCTCGCTGCGGAATGCCTACATTGGATTGATTGGTCTTGTGTTTTTTGTGATTGCCTTATTCAGCCAAGTAGGTCAATCGCGCTATCGTGTTGGGTTGATCATTGGCTTTGCGCTGAGCATATTGCTTGCCCTCGGCGATTATTCCGGCATATATCAATGGGTTTATCACCTTCCCGGATTTGGGTTGTTTCGCCATCCGGCGTTTTTTAGAGGGTATTCGATTATTTGTATGTTGTTGCTTTCCGGATATGCCCTGAGTGGTTACCTGAAGGGCGATTTGTTGTTGAAGTATATCAAGCAAATGCTGGTAACCCTTCTCGCTCTATCTGCGATTGCTCTTACTGTTGGTTTACTCAACACTTCCATGGAGGATGTTAAACGCTCCCTGCATGAAATTTCAGTACGCTTTGAATTCCCTGCAGCCGGTTTTTATCCGCAGCTGGTGATTGCATCAACCATAGCCATCGTGATGTTGTCGGGTTTTTGGTTGATTTCGAAAGCCACAGGCCGTTTGACATTTACCGCATTATTGGTCGTTGTTGGGTTGGATTTTTTCATCCAAACGCAACTGACGGCGCCTACAACAATTCATCATGCCATCGATTACACGCAGACAAAGAATTACTTCCATCAATTGGATGAATTGCCCGAACATGATCAGCGGTTGAATAATCGTGCGCTTAGCGAATTGGATGAATCGCGCGACTTGCTGCGCACAGAAGGATTGGAACGCAACGTCTCCACGTTTAATCATACCGTATCTGCCGATGGAGAAAACCCTATGCGCTTTAAGGCTTTCGATCGCGCTAAGGAAAGCGGCAAGTTGAATTGGGTGCTGGCCAACCCGCTGTTTTATGTGCCAACCCGATTCGCAGATGCTTCCGATAGTGTGAGCGCAGGCTGCATTTTCGGTGTACCCATGAACTTAGACGCGATCGGTGACTCCTGCCGTCTGGAAAGTCCGCTGATGGATTTCAATGCCTATTCGGTGCAGGTCAATAATGCCTCTAACCAATCGCGTTGGCTTGTGCTCAATACCAATTACCACCATCTGTGGAAGGCGCAGTTAAATGAAGGTTCGCTTGAAATAAAGCCGGTCAACGAAGTAGTGATGGGAGTGCTTATCCCACCGAAAACAGCCGGGGTGGTGCAGTTTGTGTTCGATTCACCCTTCTTGCTGCCTGCTTGGCTGATCAGTGTGCTGACCTTGCTGGCTGCGGTTGTCGGAATATTGGTTTTTAGGAATACCCCGCAGAAGGATTGACGATAATGGAGTTATGAAGAATATCTCCGTTATCGTTTTGAATTGGCTCAACCCTGTTATTTTTGACGCCATATTCTAATCCATTATGCCGTATCTATTTACATCAGAATCGGTGTCGGAAGGACATCCCGACAAAGTAGCCGATCAAATTTCAGACGCACTTATCGATAACTTCCTTGCGCAGGATCCGTCCTCGAAGGTTGCCTGTGAAACCCTTGTTACAACAGGACAGGTTGTACTTGCCGGTGAGGTGAAATCGAATGCTTACCTCGACGTTCAAGACATCGCCCGCGATGTGATTCGTCAAATCGGTTACACCAAAAGTGAATACATGTTTGAGGCGAATTCATGCGGTATTCTCTCAGCGATTCATGAGCAATCTCCGGATATCAATCAAGGTGTTGAGCGCAAGAAGCCCGAAGAGCAAGGCGCCGGTGATCAGGGTATGATGTTCGGTTACGCTTCACGTGAGACCGATAACTATATGCCACTGCCGCTGGAATTGGCGCACACGCTGTTGCGCGAGTTGTCTGCTATTCGCCGTGAGTTTCAAGCCGGCAAAGGAAAGGTGATGCCTTACCTGCGTCCCGATGCTAAGAGCCAGGTGACCATCGAGTATGATGATAATAATAAGCCTGTGCGTATTGATTCTATTGTGATTTCAACTCAGCACGATGATTTCGATAAGGATGCGGCGATGTTGAAGAAGATTCGTCAGGATGTGGTCGATATCTTGATTCCTCGCGTAAAGAAGAAATTGCCAAAGCGGGTGCAGGCATTGTTCAATGATAAAATCCAGTACCACATCAATCCAACCGGAAAGTTTGTGATTGGTGGTCCACACGGCGATACAGGTCTCACCGGTCGTAAGATTATTGTCGATACCTATGGTGGAAAAGGCGCACACGGTGGCGGCGCATTCAGCGGTAAAGATCCATCCAAAGTGGACCGCTCTGCGGCTTATGCTACACGTCACATCGCAAAGCATCTCGTTGCCGCAGGTGTTTGTGATGAAGCACTCGTTCAAGTTGCCTACGCTATTGGTGTAGCTGAGCCTGTAGGGTTGTATGTGAATACCTACGGTACCGCTAAAGTTAAAATGAATGACGGTGAAATTGCGCGCATCGTTCGTGGAATGGATGAGTTCAACATGCGTCCGTATTCTATTGAAAAGCGTTTCAAACTGCGCACCCCCATTTATCTCGAGACTGCTTCTTATGGCCACATGGGACGCGAGTCGAAGGAAGTGACCAAGGTGTTTAACAAAGGCAAGAAGAATGAAATCAAGGTGAAGGTGAAATTGTTCCCTTGGGAAGAACTCAATGCCTTGGATGCCGTGAAGAAGAAATTCAAATTGAAATAAGCAAATGAAACGCCCCGATATGGGGCGTTTTTTTTGAACTTGAAGTACATTCGTAGAGGTATGATGACGAAGCAGTACAGTGCATTTTTTATAGTGATGATTCTTGCAACATCGCTGAAGGCGCAGGTTGATGGTATTGAACATGAAGATGCAAAAAACATGTTCAAACGTCAACTCATGGCCACGCGCTCGAACTCAACAACTCAGCAGGCCGGAATTCATTATCACTGGGAATGT
Source organism: Flavobacteriales bacterium (assembly GCA_046304755.1). Taxonomy (GTDB): domain Bacteria; phylum Bacteroidota; class Bacteroidia; order Flavobacteriales_D; family Sanyastnellaceae; genus JAIBBG01. The sequence goes on along the minus strand of JBKCDO010000126.1, from coordinate 13,051 downwards.
CTAGGGCCCAATGCGCAGCCACGAGAAGACGATGCCTCAGGCACAGGAGTACCCGCCTATGCCAGACGGCGGGGCAATGGCACGGGTCGTATTAATTACCTCTACACCCATCGCACGTTGCCGAAGTTATTGTGGGCGTGTTCTCCCACGGGAGGATTGTGGTACACAACCAACGAAGGTCTTGATTGGAAATCGGGTGGCACGGATGCATTGCCTGTTTCGGGTGTCTCTTCCATCACCGTCAATGAAGCTAACCCAAGAGAGTGGGTCATTGCAACGGGTGATGGCGACGATCAATTCACAGCGACCAACGGACTTTGGTACACACGCAACGCAGGCAAATCCTACACGTGTATCAATGGTGATGATCCTTCCACCGCATTGCCATTTCATCTGCTGGAGTCTGCAACGTTTATAGGTGAAGTTGTTGCACATCCAACGGATTTCAAGCGCATGATTGTGGCTTCTACCAAGGGGTTGTGGGTGTGCGAAGATGTCTTTCGTCGTTCCACGGATTATGGTCCACTGGGTTGGTTGTTTGGTCGTACCAAGCGCGTCCCTCAATGGAAGCGTATTTCACAATCGCAGTATTACGACATCGAATGGATGCATGGATTTCGAAACGGCGAGGTTGTCGCAGCAGGCGGGGAGCAGTTGCAGATTAGCTGGAATGGCGGTACAACTTGGGAAGAACAAAGCTTGCCTGATCTTTCCGCGATAACGGCATTCCCTTTTCATCGGATGACGTTGCAATACGCCGAATCGATGCCGGGCTTTTTGTATGTCATGATTACTTGCAGCGAATCGGCTACGGCGAGCAAACTAGGCTCGGCGCGCTTGTATCTGTATGATGTAGTCAGCAAGTCGTGGGAGTTGATACGCGCCATGGATGGTGAAGTCACCAACGTCATTCCGACGCGTGGCAGAGCGTTTTGCGTGAGCGATCGTAATCCGCTGTGGATGGCTTGTGCCAATGTGCAACCCGTCAACCTAAGTTATGACGGTGGAAAAACATTCGGTAAGATTTCCAAAAATCAAATGCATGATGATGTCCATCACATTGTTTGGTCCTGCGACGAATCTTCTTTGTGGGCCACACATGATGGAGGTGTTAGCATGAGTCGGGATGGAGGGCTTACCTGGGAACCGCGCGACAACGGTATCGGTGCAGCCAATGTGTTTGGGGTTTCCGTGTCGCAAAGCAAGGATGTGCGCATTGCTTACGGAGGTTATGACGTTGGCGGCAATTATCTGCGCGACGACACCTGGCGACATACCTCATGGGGAGATGGCTTTGAAACCGTCATCAGTCACGCCAACCGTGATGTTGTTTTCACTACAAGTCAAAATGGAGGAATGCAAGCCACATTTGACGGACACGCGTTTGATGAATCTATACGCCCGAATGCGAAGTCGGAATGGCACACCTGGATTCGCATGCACCCCACGGAGCATAATACCATCTACTGTTCAGGTGAACGCTTGATGCGATCTGTCGATTTGGGTGAAACCTGGCAAGCGATTTTTGATTGCAAGAAAGTGGATACTACCGCTTACAATGCCTATCGGTTCTTTCTTTCACCCGAACATCCCAATACGATGTATGTCTATGTGTTGTCGAAGGGCAATGCAGCGCAACCGCAGTTGTGGGTGACCCACAACCTATTGGCAGAAGATGCTGCGCAGGTAAGCTGGCAAAGAATCTCGCATGTGCCTGTGGAAGGATGGATTGCTTCAGTGTGCATTGATCCGCAGGATGCCCGAAAGTTTTGGGTTTTGTATACGTGCAGAGAACGCGATGGAAAACTGTGGTATTACGATGGACGGTCTTATCAAGATCAGACACGAGAATTGGCAGATGCCTACTGTGAGTCAATGGTTATACAAGCCGGACAAGAGGCACGATTGTACATCGGAAGTACTCTGGGTGTCTACACCAAATCACGCGAAGAAGAAGCGTGGAAGTTGCTCAAAGGGTTGCCCGGTGTCCCTGTGAAGTCACTCGCGATTAATTACGCAACGCAAAAAATCGTGGCGGGAACATTCGGCCGGGGTATCTGGCAGGCCGATTTGTACCCCTAATTTCATTTGTTGTATTTCAACCAAATGTCGCCGGCATTGCTCATGGGTACATGAAGCAACTCTTGCGTTAGCGCATCATTGTAGCGATGGACGCCATCATTCTCCACTGTCCAAACTGTATGAAACAAATCATCATAAACAAGCTTCGAAGGGTGACTGTTTGTTTGGATTGAATAGCTTGAAAAGTTGTTCGTGTAACGCACGATTCCTGCGCCTTGAATGGCATAGAGATCATTTCCTTCACCGGCGTAGAGTGCAGATACAACGGAGTTATCGTAAAAGCTGAAATTTTCATTGATGGCCGATGTGTTGAGATTGAAATACGCAAAATGTCCTGTGTCGTTTTCGTTACCACTCAGCACGATGAGTTCCTCATTGCTAGCCAGCGGGACTGCGCCGGTTACTTCCCAATCTATCGTCATGCTGTGAGATGGGAAACTGCTGCTTTTCGGATAGATATTCAAATAGGAGGTGCTGTTATCGGTTGAGCGCGCCACAGCAATGACATGCTCTGTAGAGGTGTAAATGACCTTCAAAGGATACCCAAAACCGATGCTTGAAAATGCTCTGCTGCCATTGCGATCACTTACAAAGAGATTACCGCTGATGTCTCCCCAGTAGAATTTTTGGCCTTGACGATCGTGATGAAATGCAGTGAGTGATGCTGCACTGCTTGGCAGAACACTGCTTTCAGTGGTCATTTCAGGGTAGATGTAACTGCTTAGCGATGTGGGATTTTCACCTGAGATTACCAGCAAGTTCGAGCGGGCATCGATGCCACCAAATCGATAGGCATGCCCATAGTTGAGCCAGGGTTGAAGCATGGTTCCATTCAAGGTGTCGATAGTGGAGGAGGTGTTGTCGGAACTCACAATGCATACGCGCTCCAGTAGGCGAGGTGCCGCCACCAGCTGGATTTCACCAAAACCAATGGCTTTGTTTTCGCCGTCGTTGGCGGTAATCTTGATTAGGTAAGTACCCGATTCCAAAAAGAGATCGTCGTGCACTGCGGTCCACCGCACATTGGTTTGAGAAGTGTTTGGATAGAATGCGGTGGATTGCAAGAAGCGCACATTCGATGGGGAGATGATTTCCACCAGCACGCGCTCAATATTGCGGTCATCGCTGATTTCAGCCTCGATCTCGATGGTGTTCTGATAATAGAACGTGGCATTAACGTTCGGCGAGGTAATGCTGATGCGCGGTGGTGTCGTGTCGCGTGGTTCTTTGCGACAGGAAGAAAGGACGGCAACGGAGAAAATCAAGACAACGGCCGTAATCAGCGGTCTGCGACAGTATAGTGAAAATCTGGAGTCAAGTGAATACATCGTTGAAAACTACATTCGAAAGCTGTCGAACGGGCTCTTTTTTTGACCAAATTTATTGAAGACCAAAGCCTAACAAATGTCAACATGGAGTCGTTAGTAGAAAAGGGGCCATTGTTCAGAAGAATATGCGGCCGCGGCGATGACCTCGGGCCATCTTTGACATCCGTTTTTTTAATCACCACACCACATGTCATACAACGAACAAGATAACCGTCAAAAGCGCCGCGAACGCATGCAGGGCGTGCGCGATGCGATGAATCAAGCCATGGGCATTGAAATGGGCAAACTGCCTCCTCAAGCCACTGATCTTGAAGAAGCGGTGCTCGGCGCAATGATGCTCGAGCAGAATGCGGTGAATACGGTGATTGATATTCTCAAGCCGCCGAGCTTCTACAAGGAGGCCAACTCTAAAATTTACGAGGCGATCATCCAGCTTTTTCAAAAGGGTGAACCCGTCGATATTCTGACGGTAACACAGATGCTGCGCAAAATGGGGCAGCTCGAAGTGATTGGTGGTCCGCTTTACATTGCGCAGTTGACCAATCGCGTGGCGTCTACAGCAAACGTCGAGACACACGCGCGCATCATCGCGCAGAAGTTTATTCAGCGCGAATTGATTCGTATCTCCAATGAAATCATCCGGGATTCGTACGATGAAACCAGCGACGTGTTTGACTTGCTGGACAAGGCAGAGAACAATCTCTACCAGGTAGCGGAAGGAAACATCCGCAAGAACTATGACAGCATGAGCTCGCTGATCAAAACAGCGATGGACCAGATTGAGAATGCGCGTAAGAACTCTTCCGGCGTGAGTGGTGTGCCTTCGGGATTCACCGAGCTCGACCGCGTGACCAGCGGCTGGCAGCGTTCGGATATGATTGTGGTTGCGGCTCGTCCCGGTATGGGTAAAACGGCGTTCGTGCTTTCCATGGCGCGCAACATGGCCGTTGAGTTCAATATTCCCGTGGCGATTTTTTCGCTTGAAATGAGTAGCGTGCAGCTGGTTCAACGTCTGATTGCCAGTGAAACAGAAATTGACAGTGAGAAGCTGCGCAAGGGAACGTTGCAAGACCACGAGTTCCATCAATTGCACCAGCGCATTTCGCGCATCGCCGAGGCACCGATTTTTATTGATGATACTCCCGGTCTTTCGGTGTTCGAATTGCGCGCGAAATGCCGTCGCTTAAAAGCACAGCACGGGATTCAAATGGTCATCATCGACTACTTGCAGCTGATGACCGTTGGCGGAGAAACCAAAGGCGGTAACCGCGAACAAGAGATTTCGAACATCTCACGAAGCATCAAAGGAATTGCAAAAGAACTCGATGTGCCGGTCATTGCACTCTCACAGCTTTCGCGTCAGGTGGAGACACGTGGCGGGGATAAGAAGCCCTTGCTTTCCGACTTGCGTGAATCGGGAGCGATTGAACAGGATGCAGACATCGTTGCCTTCATCTATCGTCCGGAATACTATCAAATTGACGTTGACGCCGAAGGCAATCCTACAGCCGGCACCGGTACTATCATCGTGGCCAAACACCGTAATGGTGCGCTGGCGGAAGTGCGACTGCGTTTCATTGGTCGACTCGCCAAGTTTGCGAACCTGGAAGGCTACGATTACGATAATTCGCAGTACAAAGAAAATAGCAATCTTAAAGCTAATACCTCTTTCTCATCAGGTGCATCGACTCCACCGACAACCATCACCGTGTCATCCAAATTGAATACAATGGATGACGATGATGAACCGTTTGGCTACGGCGGTGAACCGGCTCCATTCTAATTAGTATATTCTTGAATCATGGATATGAATCGATTGATCATTGCCTTCATACTTCTGTTGAGTAATACGTTGGTTGCACAGGAGCTCACACCGCCGGACATCACACTGCAAACATTTTATACAGGAGCGAATGTTCCTGTCGGCATTTACAATTGCGGTGATCACCGCTTGTTTATCGTTGAGCAGAACCAATCCGATATCGAAATCATCGATACCACCGGTCAATACATTGGTAAGTTTCTCGATCTGTCATCGCTGACATCAACAGGCGGCGAGCGCGGATTGTTGGGGTTGGCTTTTCATCCGAATTATTCAGAGAACGGCTACTTCTTCGTGAATTATACCAACTCAGCCGGGAATACCGTGGTAGCGCGTTACAGCGTCAGTTCAAATCCGAATGTGGCTGATCCGCTATCGGCGCAAACCGTGTTGAGTATTGTCCAGCCATACTCCAATCACAATGGTGGACATATTGCGTTTGGTCCTGATGGTTACCTCTACATTGGAACCGGTGATGGCGGCAGCGCCGGCGACCCGGAGGCTCGTTCGCAAAATCCTCAAGCGTTGCTCGGTAAGATGTTGCGCATCGATGTGGATGAATTGCCCTACACCATTCCGACTGATAATCCCTTTCAGAATTCATCGACTACACTTCCTGAGATTTGGGCGCTGGGCTTGCGCAATCCCTGGAAATTCAGTTTTGATCGTGCCAATGGCGATATGTGGATTGGTGATGTAGGGCAGAACCTGTGGGAGGAAATTAATCGTGAGCCTGCGAATTCCGGTGGCGGATCCAATTGGGGCTGGCGCTGTTATGAAGGTAACGCCACATACAACACATCCGGTTGTGGCGCACAATCCGGTTATGATTTTCCGGTGAAAGTACACGCGCACAATGAAGGCTTTTGTTCCATTATCGGTGGCGTAGTGTATCGCGGACAAGCATATCCGGCGTTGAATGGGCTGTACTTCTACTCGGACTTTTGCGATGGTGATGTGTTTTCACTTACGCCCGATGGCTCAGGTGGATATACTTCAACCAACCTCGTTGCCGCCGGCAATAGCGTTGTTGCCTTCGGAGAGGATGCAGCAGGTGAAGTATATGTGGTGAAAACATCCAACGTCATTTATAAAATCGAAGACAGCTGTCCGTTTCAACCTGTACTTTCTGCGCCGGGCAATGGCACGCTGCAGGCACAAGCAGGTTCATCCTATTGGTGGTATCGCGATGGTCAACTTATTGCCGGCGCGCAATCGCAGGCTTACACGCCCACACAAGCGGGTAACTACTACGCGCGTGTGTCGAATGGCACGTGCACGCGTCAGACGAATGCCGTTGATTGGATTGTGATGGGTGGAATTGGCGGGTGCACGTATGCCAATGCAATCAATTTTGACGCTTCAGCGCAAGTGGATGATGGCTCATGCATGTTTAGTTTGAATTGTGATTGCCCCGCGGATTTAGATGTCAATGGTTTTATTGGAGTGAGTGATTTGTTACTCTTTTTGGAACAATATGGAGCGATGTGTAACGAATAGTGTCATATCGAATGAACTCTCCCGTGCATATCGCTTTCTATTGCAGCTCAACATCGTGGGGAGGGTTGGAAATGAATACCGCGCGTTATGCGGAATGGATGAAGGAAGAAGGATTTGCGGTTTCCATGTTCTGTGTTGATCAAACACCGTTGCACCGTGAAGCATTACGCTTGGGAATCGAAACTCATATTATTCGACGCAATGGGAAGTACTTCGATCTCATCAATGCATTGCGCGTTGCGCGCTTTTTTCGCAAAGCAAAGGTTGATGTGTGTTGGTTTCGCGATACGCGTGACATGGATGTTCTTGGCTGGGCGAAGCGTTTCACACGCGGTAGCTTTCGTTTGCTTTACCAACAGGCCATGCAGTTCGGCGTTTCCAAAAAAGATGTTTTTCATACCCTTCGTTTTTCCTCCATTGATGCCTGGGTCAGCACACTTGAATTTCTCAAGCAGCAAGTGGTTGACTCAACCCATTTCCCCACAGAAAAGATTCATGTGGTACCACTGGGCGTGGATGCAGATCGATTGATGAAGGCTTCATCAACGAAGAGTCAAGCACGCCATCATTATCACTTGCCTGCTGACGCATTTGTTTTTGGGTTGATGGGAAGAATCGATCCGCTCAAAGGGCAGCACACGGCCATTGAAGCGCTGAGCATCTTGCATCGTCAAGGCTGTAAGGCACATTTACTGCTGGTGGGTGAGTCCACGCGCAATGAAGGAAATGAATACGCGCAAAGAATTCACGAGCAAATACAAACTGCCGGATTACAGCACTGCGTGCATCTTCATCCCTACACCACAGAGGTGGCTTTCTTTTATCAGAGCATCGATGCATTTCTCCTGTGCAGTAAAGGCGAGACGTTTGGAACAGTAACCGTTGAAGCCATGGCATGCGGTGTTCCGATTATTGGAACCAACAGTAGTGGCACACCGGAGTTATTGGGCAATGGCGCGTTTGGTCAACTGGTTGCGCCGGAGAATGCGGAAGAACTTGCGCAATCAATGCTCGATATGATAAAGGATTATGCTGCCGCTGAAGCGAAAGCGGAACGCGCCAAAGAGGTATTCGCAATGCGGTATTCTAAGGATGCAAGCGTCCAAGCCATGCGTAAAATTGTGTTGTCGCTGACGGCAAATCGCTAACGAAATCCATGTAGCTTAGTCGCTGAAATGTTTGCGAGAATTACTGTAATCCTTTGTTTTGTGCTGTTGACTTCCTGCTCTGCCAGCGCGCAGCTCGATAGTGTGCTACGATGGACGCTCGCGCTGTCGCCTCATGGGGGCTTTGTGATTCCGCACCACAAGTCGATTGCCCATTTGATTCAAGGACATTCGTATGGCATGCACGTTTATGCGACGCGATTAGTGAATGGAACGAAATATTGGCATGATGCCTACAATGGGCCTGAACATGGCGTGGATGTGACGTTCACGAATACAGGTAATCCTGATCAGTTGGGACAGCAGTATTCCACTTCTTATCTGCTCAATTTACCACTGAATAGGAAGCGGTATGTGGATGGTTTCCGTATTTCCAATCGCGGTTATCGTCATTGGATAGGATTGGGATTAGGCATGGGCTATAGCACAAAGCACTGGGATTTGGAAACGAATCACCAGGCTGCTGTGTTGGGGTCGCAATTCAATGTGGCGATTTCACTTCAATATTCTGGGAGGATTTTGTCCTTTCAAAACGGTGAGTTGCGGGCAGGTATTCGATTGAGTCATCTTTCGAATGGTGCTTTCCAGTTGCCGAATTTGGGCACGAATAACGCTGGCATTTTTGCAAGCTACGTCATGGGAAATAGTCGAGTATCCTACATGAAGGAGATTGCGCAACCGCAATTGGAAAAGTATCGGTGGAGTTGCGGTGTGGTCAGCGGATTAAAGGAAATTCCTCCTCCCACAGGCCGCAAATATGTGGCGCTTGTTGTTTCGGCACTGGCTGAGCGAAGAGTGTCCTACAAGAGTGCGTTTGGTTTGGGGTTGGATGGATTTTATGATTCATCCTTGAGACCGCTCATTCAACAACGCACCGATGCAAGGCCATCGCCTTCGCAAGTCATGCAATTGGGAGCAGTCTTTTCATACAGTCTATTCTTCGATCGTTTCGCATTGAAGATTCAGCAAGGCTATTACCTTGTAGACTCCCGACGATTGAATGGATCACTCTATCATCGGGTAGGTTTGCGCTATGATGTGGGTAAGCATATTTATGCCCAGCTATCGCTGAAAACCCATTTCGCGAAAGCCGATTATGGCGAGTTGGGTATTGGTTATATCTTAACAAGATGAGGAATGCGCCGAACATATCATGCATGCAATTGTGGATGCTTTGCATTGCCCTCATAGGCTGCAATCGCGAGCAGGCGCCCGATTGCATTCAAGCGGCCGGAGAAATGAAAACGGTGCGGCGTGCTTTGGATGAATTCACCTCGATTGAACTCAATGATTACATCCAATACGAGTTGTGTGATACTGCTTATTTCGGAGTGGAGGTTACAGCTCCCGCTAACCTGATTCCCGAAATCAACACTGCTGTTGAAGGTGTGAAATTGACTGTTGACAATGGTAATAGCTGCAACTTTGTGCGCTCGTATAAAAACAAAATCACCGTGCGCATTTGTGCACCGGATTTTGCGGACATTCAGAATTATTCGACAGGTGATATGCGCTCGGTGAATCAAATCACAGGTAAAAAATTTTCCATTGATAATCGAAGCGCTGCAGGTGTGCAAACGTTCGATGTGCAAGTGGATACAGTGAATGTGGCCTCGCATACGGGCGTGAGCGATACGTATGTGACCGGAAACTCCGATGTGGTTTATCTATTCAGCCAGGGACTCGGAATAGTGAATGCGTCAACGTTGAATGCGAACTACGCGTTCGTCAACAATTCATCGCTGAACAATGTATACGTACGCAGTTCCAATTATCTGTTTGCGTATCTGCAATTTTCGGGTAACATTTTTTACTCCGGTAATCCGCAATTCATCGATCGCGACGTGGAAGGAACAGGCGCACTGATTGCGCAGTAGTGCTTTAGAAATGGGACCTCAACAATTCGAGGATGTGTGTCGGACATCGCATTGGTTTACCGGTTGATTCATCCACAAATACCAACTCAGTGCTGGCTTCGTTCAACAGTTTGCCATTGCAAAAGGTGCGGTACTTAAACGGAAATCGAACACGCGGTAATTCATCGATGATGGTTTCAATCTGAATGAGGTCATCGTAATGCGCAGGTGCGTGATAGTGCACATTGAAATTCACCACGGGCAACAAAACACCTTCATCTTCGAGTTGCTTGTAGGTAATGCCCACACTGCGCAGCGTTTCAACACGCGCAACTTCAAAGTAGGTAGCGTAATTTCCGTAGTAGGCATAGCCCATACGATCGGTTTCTCCGTAGCGAATGCGCAGTTCGATGGTGTGTTGAATCATAACACGAAGTTGACAAAACTCACTCATGTTTCGAACACTTGTCGGAATCTGTTCGATAGTTTCATGGAAATTTGCCGCGGTGTCTCTTTTCATGTTCAGCAGCAAACACCCGTGGATAAAGGGGTGGATGCTTTTTGTAGATTTGGATTAAACTTATGGAATTAAGTGTTTTAGCGCTTTTGGCTTCAACTTGAACTTGCGAACCTGTGAAAAACAGTGATTCTGCAAGCGTTTGCAAAGATTTTCTTTTCTAGTCAAACTTTTTTTGAAGTCAAGACCAAATAACTTTTTTTTTTCACTTTTTTCATTATTCATTTGCCACGCATTCAAAGAAAGAGATTGATTCGTGCGAATGATGAATGCGTCGGAATTTTAGTTAACCAATTAGAACTACTCACCTACATGAAGAAAGACCATAATCAGGTTTGGAAGAACTGTCTTGAAATTATCAAGGACAACGTAAGCCCTCAAGGATACAAAACCTGGTTTGAACCGATAAAGCCTGTTCGTCTTGAAGATAACATTCTCACTATTCAAGTACCTTCTCAGTTTTTTTATGAATGGCTGGAAGAGCATTACGTGACGTTGTTGAAGAAAATCATTCGCAAGGAACTGGGGGCTGAAGGAAGATTGGAATACTCCATCATCATGGAGAATAACAGTAACGCAAGTCCTTATACCATAAAAGTTCCGACAAGCAATCGCAAAGCTGTGAAGAATGCAGTGGTAAGCATGCCGCTGGATATGGGTGAATCTCCCATCAAGAATCCGTTCATCATTCCCGGATTGCGCAAGATGCAAGTGGATTCGAATTTGAATCCGAATTATTCCTTCGACAATTTCGTAGAAGGTGATTCAAATCGCTTGGCCCGCAGTGCAGGTTTTGCTGTGGCTAATAAGCCCGGTGGAACAGCCTTCAATCCATTGTTGATTTACGGTGGTGTTGGTTTGGGTAAAACACACTTGGCACACGCGATCGGTATCGAGATCAAAAACAAGTACGAAGACAAAACAGTCCTCTACGTTAGCAGCGAAAAATTCACGCACCAATTCATTGATGCGGTGAAAAACAATACGGTCAACGATTTCACACACTTCTATCAAATGATTGATGTGTTGATTATCGACGACGTTCAATTCTTCAGTGGTAAGGAAAAGACACAAGACGTGTTCTTCCACATCTTCAATCACCTGCACCAAACCGGTAAGCAAATTATCATCACCAGTGATAAACCACCGGTTGAAATGCAAGGCATGGAGCAACGTCTGTTGAGCCGCTTCAAGTGGGGCTTGAGTGCAGATTTGCAAGTGCCATCACTCGAAACACGCATCGCTATTCTGAAGAAGAAGATGTATGCTGATGGTATCGAGCTTCCGGATGAAGTGGTTGAATACCTCGGTTATTCCATCACGTCCAACGTGCGTGAACTCGAAGGTGCGCTCATCTCTTTGATTGCACAATCATCACTCAACAAGAAAGCCATCACGCTGGATCTTGCCAAGCAAATGATCGATAAGTTCGTGAAGAACACAGCACGCGAAGTGAGCATCGATTACATCCAGAAAGTGGTGTGCGATTACTTCGATTTGCCTATCGAATTGCTCAAGAGCAAGACCCGCAAACGCGAAATCGTTCAGGCCCGTCAGATTGCGATGTATTTCGCCAAGAAGATGACCAAGAGCAGCCTTGCAAGCATCGGCGCACACTGCGGTGGCAAAGACCACGCAACCGTGCTTCACGCTTGTCGCACAGTCAACAACCTCCAGGAAACAGACCAGCACTTCCGCAAGTACTTGGATGATTTGGAGAAGAAGCTGTCGATTGCTTAAGAAGGGCGAAGGACTAAGGGCGAGGGGCGAAGTGCGAAGGTTGAAGGAGTTTTTCCTTCGCCCTTCGTACTTCGCCCCTCGCCCTTGTTAATAACCTGCACTTTCGTTCGCCACGCCGCACCCCCGCGCCGTATATCTTTGACGGCGTAATAGAAAAATCCAACATGAAATTCATTGTTACCAGCACTGCGTTATTGAAGCAGTTACAACAGCTCAGCGGTGTGCTCAACAGCAGCAACACGCTTCCGATTCTCGACAATTTTTTGTTTGAAATCAAGAACAAGGCGTTGACCATTTCAGCCAGTGATTTGGAAACAGCCATGAGCACACAAATGGCGATAGAAGCCAAAGAGGAAGGTCTAATTGCGATTCCTGCTAAAATCTTGTTGGAGATTTTGAAGAGCCTTCCGGAACAACCCCTCACGTTTACCATCGATAAGAAAACACTCGGTATCGAGATTTCCAGCGACTATGGTAAGTACAAACTCACCGGTGCAAACGGAGAGGATTTCCCGAAGACACCTGCATTGTCCGGCGCCAAGGCGTTGACCATTTCAGGTGAAGCACTTTCACGTGCCATCAACAAAACTCTTTTCGCTGCCGGTAATGATGATATGCGTCCGGTAATGAGCGGAGTGTTTTTCGAGATTCATGAAAATGAAGTTCGCTTTGTGGCAACTGACGCACACAAACTGGTACGTTACACGCGAACCGATGTTGGCGGTGGATCACCTGCATCGTTTGTTGTTCCGCGCAAACCACTCAACCTGTTGAAAGGTGCCTTGGGTTCTTTCAAGTCGGATGTGAAGATTGAGTACACTGAAAACAACGCGCTCTTCACGTTGGATAGTGTTGTACTCATGTGCCGCCTGATTGAAGGTAAGTTCCCGAACTATGAAGCGGTTATTCCGAAAGAGAATCCATTCAAGTTGACCATCGATCGTCTCGATTTGCAGAGCTCTATCAAGCGCGTATCCATCTTCGCCAACAAGACTACACATCAGGTCCGTTTGAAAGTGGGAGGCAGCGAACTCAACGTT